>NZ_PNDI01000138.1:0-364 GCF_005887465.1 Pseudoalteromonas sp. S1610
AGTAATCAACTCTATGTCTTGTGTAATAATACCTTGCCACCAAAATAGCTGACTAAGACAAAAACATAATACGCCACTGCGGCTATTCTCAAACTCACCAGGGATAACACCAATACAACCAACACATAGGCCATCAACTTCAAAAGCTTTAATGATGCCACATTTTGCTCCTTCCTTTACCCACCAGGTTGCATCTGCGTGAGTATAAGGAAATGGAATTTTAGAGGACAAATAGCGACCTCCTAGTTAAGCGTTCAAAATGGGGACTATTTGGCTGGTTTCGTGTTGTTTTTCTGGTCGTAAAGTGCTCATGCTACAAAGTAGTTTGGTATTTAGTGGCTCAATATTAGCAGTCTTTTATTGC
>NZ_PNDI01000139.1:0-286 GCF_005887465.1 Pseudoalteromonas sp. S1610
CGATGAAGTAACCTCTTCAGATATGAGTACTAATTTATCTGGGCAAAGTTACACCGATGAACGTCAAGCACTCTTTATTGATTGGATATATACCAACTACGATAAAGAAACAGAAAGTTTGCCACCCTTTTATGTACCTCTCATACCTTACTTTACAACTGCTAGCTCTGATGCTGAAAGTTTAGCGACAACGCAAACGTTCTTTGACGCTAAACTTGATGACTTACCTGGCTATGCGCGCAAATAAATTAAGCTTGCAGAAAGAAATAATTACTGTATTTCACTT
>NZ_PNDI01000140.1:0-234 GCF_005887465.1 Pseudoalteromonas sp. S1610
TGTTGGTCACAGATACTAAAAAAAATACAATTAAGGCAACATTTAATTTTTTATTACTTCTTGTCATCAATTTTGATGGTATGCTATACCAAGTGAATACAAGTAAAAACGTGCCAAAAAGTCCAAAAGTAAAAACCCAACCAATTATATAATTTGCAATCACATTTATTCCAATGTAGAAATCAATATTTTGCTTAAATGCAGACGATGCGCCAAATACCCATTCAATAGGGG
>NZ_PNDI01000141.1:0-354 GCF_005887465.1 Pseudoalteromonas sp. S1610
TGTAAGGTTGAAAGTTCTGCAACAGCTTCATCCAGGGTTGCTTCTTCTATTAGTAATTCACTCATCAGTATTATCTGCCTGCTACATTCAAAAAATAAACTCAATCGAGGCACAACTAAGGGCCCCATGATTGCCCTAATGTATACCCAAGCCACCTCTACGAGCGACTGACACTTAGAATTAAAGGTAATTTAAACAACGCATTGATTGCAAGTCTAATAGTCACTCTGTTGTTCAAATCAATAACGCAGTATAAATCGCTTTTAAATTAACCTTATTGGCGCTGCACGATCCACCGCAAAGCGACTTGGGTATCACACCTGTTTACTCGATTTTTACCACTGTTTTGTTTGG
>NZ_PNDI01000142.1:0-279 GCF_005887465.1 Pseudoalteromonas sp. S1610
GATAAAGTACAGGGTGGTAAGAAAATTGCTAATAATTTTTTTGGGTGCTAAGCATTTTGGAGCAAGTTAAATTGATTTCTACCTGAAAAACGCTCCTCCAGCATAGGGTATGCTGAGTGTGCCATTTCGCTTTTTTGCTTTGTAGATAAGGAAAGAAATGATTCTTTCGATTCTTGGAAATATAGTGAGTTTGCTGATTTCATTAAAATTCAATGAACCCAATTGCTTAAACAGAGAGGAATAGACCACCCAGGGAGGCTACTTAATAGGTTAGAATGC
>NZ_PNDI01000143.1:0-385 GCF_005887465.1 Pseudoalteromonas sp. S1610
GTCGTTCTCCGAGTAAAATTGCTATCCTGCGATGCTCAAAGGTCTTCAGTGCCATGTCAACTTTCCTATAAATTTATAGGTGATATTTACGTCAGTAACATTTGACCATTCTTAATTTTCTATAAAATTTAGGCGGATTTAGGTGGGCGGAATGGCACCGAGATATAGCCTTTTAGCTCAGGGGAAACTAAGTCGTAGGTAGGGAAAGATTCTATTGCTTGTAAAATATTACAAGAAGAATCTGTATTTAAAATTAACTGACAGCAGCAACAAAATTTACAATTATCAATTAAAGTTTGGCAATAACCGTCCTCAACTAAAGTAGCGCTTTCAGGAGCTTTTAGCTGGGCAAGAGAGTCTGTGAGTGATCTATTAAAAGACCTTT
>NZ_PNDI01000144.1:0-251 GCF_005887465.1 Pseudoalteromonas sp. S1610
GCTGCTTTGAGGTTTCTAATTAAAATAAAATTATGCCAATCACTTTTTACATTTTCAATATGCAAGGCTGCGAAGAGCGTTGGGAAAGATCCCTAAAGCGACTTACCAGTCTACACTTAAATGCTCAACGTTTTGAAGCGACCATTGGCAAAAACCTTAGTGAACAAGCTATCCGCAAGTGGTAATGCCCGAAAAAAAATAAAAAAAGTTTCAATCGCAGACTATCTGCAGTTGAAATTGGTTGCTCTGTA
>NZ_PNDI01000145.1:0-203 GCF_005887465.1 Pseudoalteromonas sp. S1610
TAAAGACGAAGCCGAAGGGCTCGAATTGGCTAACAGCTCAGAATTTGGTTTAGGCGCAGCTGGATGGAGCCGTAATATGAACCGCGCTTATCACTTTGGTAGCAAAATAGAAACCGGTCGCGTATGGACCAACAGGTACCATATGTACCCAGCACACGCTGCGGTTTGAGGTGAGAAAAAGTCTGGTATATGCCGCGAAACTC
>NZ_PNDI01000146.1:0-248 GCF_005887465.1 Pseudoalteromonas sp. S1610
TAAATATATTAGCTCAAGCTTTAATCCTCGCCGCTTACACCCTGTTACAGGACAAGGAAAAGCCCACCGAGGTATTGACTACGCTGCGCGAACAGGCACGCCTGTGGTCTCATCAGGTAATGGTATAGTTATCAAAGCGGGCTACAGTAAATATTACGGTAATTACGTATTTATAAGCCAAGGTACACAATACGTTACTAAGGACTTGCACCTTAACAAACGCCTAGTTAGAACAGGGCAATAAATCA
>NZ_PNDI01000015.1:0-53690 GCF_005887465.1 Pseudoalteromonas sp. S1610
CGCGGCGCGAGGTTTGTAACCTAGTGGGCTAAGTAAAAACCGAGCAACAAAGAGTTAATTGCCCCTAGGCAGAACCCTTCGGGCAGCGCCTGTTTGGCATTGATGCTGCGTTATCGCCTATTTATGGGGAATAACCACACCACATAGGCCCTGCCTTGCCTAAATACCAAACAGACTGCTGCAAATTTAACCTTGAAAGATCAGCAGACCCTAGTCTACAAAACGCTTTAACTGTTGTTGGGTTTGTTGACTTAGTTTTTGTGATTGCTCAGAGTCATGCAATGCGGTGTCTATTTGTTGCTTTGCTTGTTCGCCAAGCGCCACAATTTGTTCAACCGATTCATGAGTTTGATTTTGTGTATCTTCAAGTAAATGAACTGCGTTAGCTATTTGCTGTAATTGCTGCTGATTATGCTCAAATTCATTGAGCATTTTTCCAAAACCTTCTGAGGTATCGTTGATTGCAGCTTGTGCGTTATTAGAGTGACTAATTAACTGCTGAGACTCTTTATTGGTTTCATTAACCAGCTCATTCATTTGGGTAATAAAATCACTAATTTGGCGGGTTGCATCACTTACTTTAACCGATAGGGTGCGAACTTCATCGGCAACCACGGCAAAACCTCGCCCAGCTTCTCCAGCGCGCGCTGCTTCAATTGCCGCATTAAGCGCTAATAAATTAGTTTGATCAGAAAACTCTTCTACCATTTTTAAAATGCTACGAATGTTTTCACTATTCTCTTTTAAGCCTGCAATCGTTTTAGAAAAACTACCCAGCATTTCATTAATAAGTCTCACCTGTTCAACCAGTTTTGACAGTTCGCTCGCAGAGAGCTTAACAAAACTAAGGTGTTCATTATTTACCTGATGTACGCTATCAGTGTTACTTACTATATCTTGCAGGCTTTGGGTAATTTGGTTACTGGCATTAATTATGGTGTGGCTTAAATTAATTTGCTGTTCGCTTAGCTGCTCTGTGTGCTGCATTGATTGCGTTACTTGGCTATTACTTTGCACGCTTTCCTGAGCGCTGCTGTAGGTCGTACTTAATAAGCTGTTTAAATGCGTAGTAAACTGATTATATTGTTCACTTAAATCTCTAAATTCATCAAAAGTAAAATGAGGAAGTTTGGCAGCTAAGTTGGCATCTTGTTGATTAATATTAATCAACGTATCGCGCATGGCTTTTACCGGGCGCACAATTAAAAAGCGCATATAAAAAATAGTAAATATAAAACCGGCAACAATCAGCAGGGTTAATGCCCAAAATAGCCCTGTGCTTTGTTGATTTTCAGAGAGGCTACTGTGTAACCAAAATAATGTAATAGCTTGAAATAAAAATACAAAGCTTAAATTACCCACTATTTTTCGGGTTAAAGTAAAAAATAGAGTTTGTTCTAAAAAATTATAAATACGCATGTAGCTACTCATTAAATAGTGACCTACTAAATTATTGTTTTTATAGCATAAATAGCAATTAAATAATTAGTTATAGTTCATTTAATTGCGCCAAAAAATGCTTAGTTCGTTCAGGGTCGTTAGTAAAAATGCCATCAACACCACAGGCAAGCATCAGTTTAATATCTTCAACTTCATCTACGGTGTAGGCAAACACCTGTAAGCCGCGCAGTTTGGCATCGTCAACAAACGACTTGTTCATAAAGTTTTTGTCAACATGAATGCTAAAGGCCTGTAAGTCTTCAGCAAACTTCGCATACTGCAATGGAATTGATGCAGTAAGTGCGCCAATTTTAAGCCAAGGCAAGCGGTTCTTTAGCCAGTGTAGTTGATGATGATTAAATGATGAAACTAAAATATTGTCTGCTGATATCTTATTTGCAGTAATATTCATTTCTAGTTGCGCAGCAAACTTTTCTAGTTCAAAAGTATGTTTTAGCTCTAAATTAAGTAAGGTTTGATTGCTATTCCAGTCAATTAGTTGTTGTAGGGTAGGCACTTGCTCACCATTTCCCGCATCAAATTGTTGAATTTGCTGAGCGCTTAGGTCGCACACTTTACCTTTACCATTAGTAGTTCTATCTAGATAGGTATCATGAATAATCACGTAGTCATCAAGTGCGCTTTGTACATCAACCTCAATGCCATCTACATTTGCTTTTAACGCCGCCATAATGGCGCTATGTGTATTTTCAGGAAAGTGTGTGCTTGTGCCTCTATGAGCAAATATTTTCATGGCTGCTTTTTCCGTGAGATTGACCAAGTTTCAAAGCACGCAGCACTAACAATCAGTGCACCACCAATCAGGGTCATCACTGAGGGGCGTTCGTGCAAAATAATTATAGCCAGTATTGTGCCATAAAGGGGCTGTAAGCAAGAAATCAATCCAGCGGTCGCTGCTGATAAATGTTTTAAACTCGCTGCAAATAACGAATGCGGCATCGCAGTAAACACCACACCGGCGATAAGCAGCAATATTAAATCAGTATCATTAATTTGTGTTATGGGTACTTCAATAAATGCACATAGCATCAGGCTTGCCACTAACGTTTGATAAAACATGGTTTGCGGTCCACCATACTCACTAAAGTAGCGTTTATGGGTAATATTACGAATAGCAAAAAACAACGCTGATACCACCCCCGTCACAACACCTAAAGTGATGTCATCGCCTAAATTAACGTTAGGGATCAATAAATAAATGCCAATAATCACCACCACAGCGCTTATTATATCTTTTGTCTTGGGCTTACTTTTATTAAATAGAGGCTCTAAAAATACCGTGATCACGGGATAGGTAAAAAAAGCTAACATGCCCACGGTAATTCCCGCCAATTGCATGCCTGCAAAGTAGGTTACCCAGTGAATACCTACGGCAACGCCTAATAAAATGGCAATCACATAATCCTTGGCGTGATGCAGCTTAATTGGTTTTTTTTGCAAAGTCAGTAGCACACAAATTGCCACCCCAGCGATAGCCGCACGATAAGCGGTAATATCTAATGCATTCAAACTAATTAGCTTTGCGAATAAGGCGGTGCCGCCAAATAAAAGGACGGCAATATGTAAGTAAATTAAGCTTTGTTGTTGGGACTGCACGAGATTTCCTTGTCACTTTTTTTGGCTATATTAGCATTGCTTTTACACTCAGAAGATGAATTTTTCTATTTCATGACAAATGTCAGCCAAGTTAATGACACTTCACACTCTTATATATTTTATCTAATGGCATAGTTACTTTACTTATATTGGAGGGTGTTATGAATTCCTTAATTTTAATAAGCTTAAGCATTAGCGACTTTGTAGAAACACTAAGTTTAACTGCGACTTATGAAGATTATTTTATGTTCGCATTCATTTTTATGTTATTAATATTTATTAATAAAAATAGTGCTATGAACAAAAACAATAGGCCAGAGGTATTAGTATGAGTTCGCTAAGTAGCTTTTCTCAACAAACGGATAAAACGTTTTGGAAGTATGGCCATTTAATTTTTACCGGCTTTTATTTATTGCCATTAATTATTAATTTTGACCAATTTACAAAAAGCCAAATGAGCCTATGTTTAGCTTTTTATATTGCTTTTATTATTTTGTACATAAAAGCAATTAACTGCAATAACACAAAAATTACCCCCTTATTTTTAGCCTTACTCGCCATTTGTTTTAGCGCCACTTTTTTTACCTCTGGCACACCTACTTTGTATGGTTTTGTTGCCTATGTGGCAGGGTATAGTTATGCCCAAAAGCAGCGGTATTATGCCGCAATAGCCATTATAGTCGCGCTTTTTGCAAGTTCGTATTTAAGCGATATAGGAAAGCTTCAGTACTTTTTGGCTGTGGCATTAATATTATGTGCCGCCTTATTTAGCTATGGGATTGCAGCAAAAAGAGAGCGCGAACATAAAAAGCGCGAACAAGAAAGCGCAAAGCAATTGGAGCAACTAGCAGCCATTGCTGAGCGTGAACGCATAGCCCGAGATTTACATGATATTTTAGGTCACTCACTGTCATCAATAGCTTTAAAAGCTGAACTTGCGAATAAACTAAATCAAGGTGAACGATACGCGCAGGCTAATAACGAAATAGCCCAAGTAGCAGATCTTGCAAGACAGTTACTGAGTGATGTACGAAACGCGGTAAGTAATTTAAAGCAGCTCAACTTAAACAGCCAAATAGCACAGCTAAAACAAACACTCAAAGAGCAAGGCTTTAACATAAAATTTAACGTTAATTTAGCGACGTTACCTGCCAAGGTTGAGGGCATTGCGAGTCTTATTATTAAAGAGTCAGTGACTAATTTATTACGCCATAGCAGCACAAAAATCGGTTCTATTAATATAGAACAAACAAAGCGGCAATTACTTATTGCCGTTATTGATAACGCGCCATGCACCACATTGAAAGCGGGAAATGGTTTAAATGGCATTAAAGAGCGAGCAGAGCAATTAAACGGCAGTGCAAAATTTACCTGTGGCGATACATTTACTTTAAACGTTGTACTGCCATTAAGTGCTGAGGATTTAAAATGATCAAAGTATATTTAGTTGAAGATCAAGCGCTGGTGCGCGACGCAGTTGCCGCTTTATTAAGCCTTGACTTTAATATTGAGGTAATTGGTCAAGCATGTAATGGGCGAGATGCGTTAAATGAAATCAGCGCGCTTAGTAAAGACTTACATCCAGATATCATTTTAACGGATATAGAAATGCCAAGCATGAATGGCATTGAGCTTAGTGAGCAAATAGCCGCTAAATATCCTGTAATTAATATGATAATTATGACCACTTTTTCACGTGCTGGTTATATTAGGCGCTCTTTGAATGCGGGTGTTAAAGGTTTTATTTTAAAAGAAGCACCCAGCGAAGAGCTAATAAACGCGTTAAAAAAAGTAATGCAAGGGCAAAAGGTGATTGACCCAGAACTTGCCATTAATGCCCTAGACGATGCCGACCCACTCACAGATAAAGAGCGTAAAGCCTTAAAGCTTGCAAGTGATGGCTTAAAAACCAGCGAAATAGCAAAGCAGCTCTATATAAGTGAAGGGACAACGCGCAATTATTTATCTGATGCGATTGCAAAGCTCAATGCCACAAACAGGATAGATGCAGCGCGTATCGCTCGGCAAAAGGGGTGGTTATAAATAGCTTCTTTGATGATTACAAAAATAGGCACTTTATAAATTTTATACAACGTATTACTATTCAGTGCATAACTATAAAAGTAACGAAAAGTGCTAAAAGCGCAGCTAAATGCACTCAAAGAGGCTCTAATGACCGCATTAATAAAGATTACCACTGAGCAAAACGTGGCAATACTTACCATGAATACCGCTGAAAACCGCCATAACCCTAGTTTTATAGCTGAACTTAATCAACACTTAGATAGCATAGAAGCCAATGGCGATATTAACGCCGTAGTATTAACCTCAAGCAGCGATAAAAGCTGGTCATTGGGAATTGATTTACAGTGGATGGCCAGTTCAGATAACACGCCTACAGTTATTGCTGATTTTATGAATTCGATAGGGCAGTTATTTAAACGTATAGTGACGTTTCCTATGCCTATCATTGCTGCATTAAACGGTCACACTTATGGTAATGGCTCGGTGTTAGCATGTGCCTGTGATTTTCGGTTTATGAAATCGGACAAAGGCTTTTTCTGCTTTCCTGAAGTTGATGTACTGGTACCGTTTGTACCGTCTATGTTTCCGATTATTAATAAAGCGATTAATCCTCAATTTTTTAACCGCTTAGCTATGACTGGCGAGCGTGTTGATGCGCAAAAATTGTTACAACAAAATGTGGTAGAAGCAATTTTTGCTGATGAGCAAGCCTTGCAAGCGGGTGTGTTAGAGTTTGCTCAAAGCTTTAATAAAAATCGTTGGATATACGCTCAAAACAAAACCCAAATGAACAAACCAATACTCGATGTTATGGCTGCACAAGACTCGGCTTTTATTGAAAACATCAGCACGCTATTGTGGAAGAAACTACAGCAAAAGTAAGCTGTTTTTATAAAAGTGAGTAAACATAACTACAGTTAATTTACTCACTTTCATGTGCATTAATTAAGTAGGTGTTAAGTGTTATTTAGCTACATTGCTACAAAATGCAAAAGCTAATAACGCTTTATTAAAAGTTTAATGGCTTTTACCTGTCTCATTTCGAGTATATGAGTTAAAATGCTTACATAACCAACTAACAAGATAGTGAATGTCAAACCAAGATCCAAATCTCAGTCGAGAACAAGAAAAGTACGAAAACCCAGTCCCTAGTCGTGAGTTTATACTTACTCACCTTCAAGAGCGTTCAAAACCTGCTAATTACACGCAACTATGCGAAGAACTCGCGGTCAACGATGAAGAACGACAAATAGCATTTAAGCGCCGACTTCGTGCCATGGAGCGCGACGGGCAATTGTATTTTAATAAATTTAAATGTTATGCCCTGATTGACGAAGCCGGTTTAACCAAAGGCAAAGTTGTCGGTCACAGAGACGGTTTTGGCTTTTTAGAAGTTGAAGGCGAGAGCAAAGACTGGTTTATTGCCAAGCATCAAATGAATATGGTGCTACATGGCGACATTGTTCTTGCGAAAGGCACTAAGCGTGGTTCAGGCTCAAAATGCGATGCCCGTATTATTAAAGTGCTTACTAATGAGCGAGCGCCTATTGTTGGCCGTTATTTTGTTGAGCATGGTATTGCCGTTGTGGTTGCTGAAGATCCGCGCATTACTCAAGATATTATTATTTTACCGGGTAACGAAAAAGGCGCACGCCACAACCAGATGGTGCAAGTGCAAATAACTCAAAATCCAAGCCGCAATATGAATGCGGTAGGTAAAGTGATTGACGTACTGGGCGAGCATTTAGCGCCGGGTATGGAAATTGAAGTTGCGCTGCGTAATCACGATATTCCACACGTGTGGCCAGAAGAGGTTGAACAACAAGTTGCCCACTTAGGTGAATTTGTTGAAGAAGCCGATAAGCAAGGCCGTGTTGATCTACGCGGCTTACCACTTGTCACTATTGATGGCGAAGACGCTCGCGACTTTGATGACGCTGTTTATTGTGAACCTAAAAAATCAGGTGGCTGGCGTTTATGGGTAGCCATTGCCGATGTATCCCATTATGTAGGTATGAACACGCCGCTTAACAAAGAAGCGATAGAGCGCGGTAATTCAGTGTATTTCCCTGAGCAAGTTATTCCAATGCTGCCAAAAGTATTGTCTAACGGTTTGTGTTCGCTTAACCCTGAGGTTGATCGCCTGTGTATGGTTGCAGAAATGACCGTATCGCAAGAGGGTAAGCTGTCGGGCTATAAGTTTTACGAAGCACTAATGAATTCGCATGCTCGTTTAACCTACACCAAAGTAAATGCCATTTTACAAAATGACGAAAAGCTCCGCAAAGAATACGCAGCTGTAGTGCCACATTTAACTGACTTACAGCAAATGTACATGGCATTAAAAGCAGCACGCCAAGAGCGTGGTGCAATTGAATTTGAAACACTCGAAACCCGTTTTGTATTTAACGCACAGCGTAAAATAGAATCTATTGTGCCAGTTATTCGTAACGATGCGCACAAGCTGATTGAAGAATGTATGATTTTAGCCAATGTATCGGCGGCTAAATTACTTGAGAAACACGAAGCAAGTGCGTTATTTAGGGTGCATGATGAACCTGATAGCGAAAAACTGGGTAACTTTACTCAGTTTTTAACTGAGTTGGGTATTGAGAGCACGCTAAGCGATGAACCTACCCCGAAAGAGATCACTCAAGTATTGGCTCGTTTAGGGGATCGTCCTGAGGCTGAACTTATTCAAACTATGCTACTGCGCTCAATGAAGCAAGCGGTATATCAGCCAGATAACATAGGTCACTTTGGTTTAGCATTATCGGCCTACGCACACTTTACCTCGCCAATTCGCCGTTACCCCGATTTAGTGGTACACCGTGCAATTAAAGCGGTGTTAAAAGCGCAAGGCCAACAAACGTCAGGTGAATATGCCTACAGCGATGATGAAGTCGATCAACTTGGTGAGCAGTGTTCTACCACTGAGCGCCGCGCAGATGATGCCACCCGTGAAGTAGCCGATTGGCTAAAATGTGAATACATGCAAGATCATGTAGGCACGGAGTTTAACGGGGTTATTTCATCGGTTACTAATTTTGGTTTATTTATTCGTTTAGATGATTTGCAAATTGATGGATTAATTCATGTTACCAATTTAGGTGATGAATACTTCCAACATGATGCGGCTAAACATTGCTTGGTGGGTGAACACACACATACGGTTTATCGTTTAGGCGATAAAGTAACTGTACAAGTTGCCTCGGTAAGCTTAGATGATCGCCGAATTAACTTAACGCTTAAAGGCGATGTGGCTCAAGATCGTTATGCGCGTCGTCGTGCGCCAAAAAAGAATGCCCCAGCAAGCGTTCGCTCGCAACTTAAAGCCGGTAAAATACCGGGTAAAAAGTCAGCAAGCGACAGTAAAAAACCAAAAGGTGGAAAAAAGCCTGCAAGTAAAACTAAGGCAGCGGGTAAGTCTAAAGTAAAAGCGGATGACACCACCGCGAAGAAAAAAACCAAAAAGAAAGCGGTCAAAAAGCCTAAAAGACCAGGTAAAAATGCCCGTAAACGTAGTAGCCCAGGAGCAAACAATTCGTGAGTAATGAATTAATTTTTGGCTTTCACTCTGTTGAAGCAATTTTAGCAAAAGAGCCAGAGCGCTTTATAGAAATATACGCCCTTAAGGGACGTGATGATAAGCGTTTATCGCCTGTGATTGAGCAAGCGCGTCAGTTTGGTATTTCAGTACAGTTTATGCAACGAAAAGCGCTTGATAACAAAGCGAAAGATGAACAGCATCAAGGCATTATTGCCAACGTAAAAGCGGCGCGAGTGTTTAATGAAAAAGATCTCGATGAGATCATTGAACGCGAAGACACGCCATTTTTACTGGTACTTGATGGCATTACCGATCCGCATAATTTAGGCGCTTGCTTACGTAGTGCCGATGCAGCGGGTGTACATGCGGTGATTGTTCCTAAAGACAAATCAGCAAAGCTTAATGGCACAGCACGTAAAGTAGCCTGTGGCGCAGCAGAAACGGTACCGCTTATTCAGGTAACTAACCTTGCACGTACATTACGCGAAATAAAAGACGCGGGCGTTTGGGTTGTAGGTACTGCCGGTGAAACCGACACACATGTATTTGATGCCAGCTTAACAGGCCCAATGGCGATTGTGATGGGTGCTGAAGGCGAGGGCATGCGCCGCTTAACGCGTGAGCATTGTGATGTGCTCGTTAAAATCCCAATGGCAGGCACGGTTTCAAGTTTAAATGTATCGGTAGCAACCGGCATTTGTTTATTTGAAGTGTTACGCCAGCGCGCAGAAACAAATTAAGCCTAAGCGAATCACATAGGCATTAAAAAGCCGAGATTGATTACATCAATCTCGGCTTTTTTGTACTTTTAAGTTAGCGCTTTATTAAAAGCTGTAAGAGTAACCCATTTGTACTGAGCGTGGCTTACCAGGTTGAATACCGCCATTTGCGCGGTTAGCAATGTAGGTTTTATCAAACAGGTTATCAACGCTTAGGTATACTTTTTGATTTTCATCAATTAAGTACTTAGCAGCTAAATCCCATACAACACGGCTATCAATCGCATTTAAGCCTGAGTCAGAAAGGTCAGCATGTGCATCCGATACGTAACGTATTTGGCTGTTAACAACAAAGTTATTCACTTCGGCACCAAATGATAAAGCAACTTGGTTTTCTGGTACGTAAGGCATTGCATCGCCTTTTTCTACAGAGCCCCAAATTTCTGAATCAAATGTGTTTTTAAACTCTGAATCAGTGTAGGTGTAAGTCAGTTTAACTGGGAACGCAACTGATGCAGTATTAAACGTACGACCAGCGCTAAATTCAAAGCCTGATACTTCTACTTCACCGTAGTTGTATTGGTCGCCAATGTTGTCGTCGCTACAACCTACTGATGCGGTACAGTTACCATGCATGTTGTCGTAATCAGAGTAGAATGCAATTACTTCACCGTTAAAGCCGTTTGCATTAAAACGAGAACCAAACTCAATGTTGACGCTTTCTTCTTCGTCTTGGTCAGCATTGCCTGGCGCTGCGGGTGCATAACCTTTTTGAATACCGGCAAGTAACGTTACGTTGTCGTTAAGTGTGTAAGTAGCACCTAAAGACGGTACTAAAATTTCAGTATCGTTTGAAATATCTTTCGTTAAGCCTTGGCTACGAGTTGGATCTGATTTAGCCCATTCTTCACGGGTAATAGTAATGTCTTCATAACGCAGACCTGCACTCACTACTAATGCATCCATTGTCCATTCGTCTTGAATAAATAGGGTGCTTGCTTTGGCGCTGTCTAAGCGGTTGCTATTAGAGCCTGGTGCGCCTTGTGAGGTAAGAGTCATGCTTAAATCTTGATTAAGCGTGTATTTGTCTTCCCACTGGAAACGATCCATTTCATCTTCGTGGTAACGTACGCCAACTGTAATGTAGTGATCGCCCGCTGGAATGTGTAATTCAGACTGCACACCTTTAGCTTGGTAGTCGCGGTTATTAGCCTTAACACCTATGTTTTCGATGCCTTCAGCCGTTGGGCTTGCTTCAAATTCACTGTATTGCTCAAGGTAGCTTTCGCTTACTTTACTGGCTTTGTACCAGTTACGGTGGAAGTCATTTAGATAAGCGGTTGCTAAAAATTCGTAACCTTCACCAAAGCGGTATGCATAGTTTACTTGGTATGCATTATGACGGGTGTTCATCTCATCATTTTGCGATGCCGCATAACGACGGTTAGGATTTTCTTGGTAATCTGCGTTAGTTAAGCCCATGTACGTTTCGTCTGATGTTTCTTCAGAGTACTTAGCTTTAAACTCAATGTTGTGGGCATCGTTTTCACCAAAGGTATGGCCAAATTTTACCAGTACGTCATTTTTTTCAAAACCAGTGTTGTCATCGCCTATAGGTAATTCTTTAAAACCATCAGCGCCGTAAGAAAACACTTCAATTAAGCCAGCAGTGTTATTTTTTTCTTTAGCGAAGTAAGCGTGACCTTTATAGTAACCATCGCTACCAAGTGCCGCGTCAACCATACCCATAGAGCTATTTGCTTCAGTTGGTAAGCTGCGAGAAAGTAAATTTAATACACCACCGGTAGTGCGCGGGCCATATTTAACTGAGGCAGCACCTTTTAATACTTCAATAGATTCCATACGACCCATAGTTGGGAAGTAATAAGCCGATGGTGCAGAGTAAGGAGCCGGTGCAACGAGTACGCCGTCTTCCATTACTGAAATTTTATCGTTACGGCCAGTACCTGTGCCACGCATACCAATGTTAGGACGCAGACCATAGCCATCTTCTTCTTGAACGTATACACCTGGTACAGATGCTAATACGCGAGAAATATCGGTAAATTCGAATTTTTGCAATTCTTCATCAGAGATAAATGTAGCCGATCCTGGAATATCGTTAATTGCTGCTTGTGAGCCAATAACGGTAATTTGTTCAAAGTTGCGTTCAACGCCGCCGGCATCTTTTGCCATTGCTGTAGCACTTAAAGACAGCGCTACGGCTGCAGTTAACGAGGAAACTAAAAATTTATGTGACATTGATTACCCTAAAAATAGTTCAACTACTAAAATTGGCGTAATTTAAACATGTTAACGAATGAGAATCAATATTATTAAGTTTTAGTTATATTTACATTTGCCGTAAAAACACGCTATTTTTATAACATTTTTAACTAAGTGTTTATTCTAATCTTATAAAATTAGGATAATGTATTGGCTGGTGGCGGTTAATTTAACCTGAACTCTGTGTGGGATAGATTTATTATCCAGAGTTCAGGTTATTTAAGCAGTGGGATAGCCTAAGCGCAGCTTAATAAATTCGGCGAGTTTAAATACCGCGTTTTCAGGTTCGCTGGCGGTTTTTACTAAACTAATACCTATGCTACCAAGCGCAGGTAAATGTTTAGTGTGTAAGTGATAGGCTAAATCGTTAGGTACGGTACTTTTTGCGAGCACTGTTATACCTAAGCCTTCTTTTAATGCGGCAATTAAACCGGTTAAATCGGCATTACTGTAAACAATACGATATTTAATGCCTGCTTTTTCAAGCGCCTGAGTTGCTCTGCGTCGGTAAATACAGCCCTCAGGCGCGGTCACTAAGGTTACCGTTTCATTTTGTGCCAGTGATAGGTCGCCCACCCACACTAATTGGTCTTGAATAAAAATAGGGAATTTTTCTGAGTCAAGTTGCTCGTTAAGCGCTAACACTAAATCAAATTGATCTTGGCGCTCATCAGAGAGTAGGTGTTTACTTAAACGTGATTTTACTTCAAGTGATACCTCAGGGTAGAGCGCCACAAAATCGCCAATAATGGAGGGCAAAATACGCGCGGCAAATTCGCTAGGGATCCCCAAGCGCACTTTACCGGTTACACTTTCTGAGGTGAACAACTGCAAAATGGCATCGTTATGCTGCACCATTTGCTTTGCCATCGGCAGTAATAACTCGCCATATTGGTTGAGCACTTGTCGTTGCCCCTGCTTTTTAAATAATTTATAGCCGAGTAAGTCTTCTAAGCGTTTTACTTGTAAGCTCACCGCAGGTTGCGAAAGGCCAAGTAAATCGCCTGCTTTGGCAAATCCACCAACCTCAACCACCATAACAAAAGTTCGTAAACTGTCGGTTGAAATATTTTTCATATTTAAAATTACTATTTATATGGCTATATATATAAGTATTATTTATCAATTGATAAGTAATTACAATTTGTTGTTGTAAGGCTTGCGCAATATACTTTTGCTATTAAAGATTGATAGGTATTTGTTATGACTTTTAACCCGATTATGTTTGCCCGCCATAGCAACGCTAAAAGCGCGGTTATTAATGCCTTACAAGCCGATAGCAATCACCTTGTTATTGACTTTAGTGGTAGTGAAGCATCGGTATTTTTAAGTGCTATTTTAGGTCATGACCTCACCAAACTTACCGCTAGTGGCTTTGGCTTTAAAGGCACACTGGATGGCGATTTAAATTCTGATTTTAGCTACGCCGTTTACTACTTTAGCGAAACCGCCTTTCGATTTGTACTTCCAGTTAATGCTAGCCTGCAATTACAAGCGCTCATTAACGAGCAGCAGCTTAGATACGATATAGACTTTGTGGTACGCACCGACTTAGCGACCTTTACTTTAAAAGGCGACAATGCATTTGATACCTTAGTTGAGGCATTTAAACTAACCCCAGGGTTACGCCTTGCTGACGCGCAGCTTTGCTATGGCGCGCAAAGTGGAGACGTGTTTGTTACTGCAGTAGATCAAAACAACGAACAGCAGTTTATTGTTATTGCTAAAACGGCCACGCTTGATAAGTGGCAACAGTATATGCAGCAACAGGGCTTTAGTGTTACCAACACTCAAGCAGCCTAACGGGTAAAAAGTTAAAGATTACAATTTGGTAGGCTTATTAATGGCTACCATGTTATTCCCCCTCATTTAATTGAGGCCACGCCCACACACATGGGTTAATTTAAAAGTGAAGGAATATTATGACTTCTAAAACAGTATTACATGCAAAGCATCTTGAAGCCGGCGCAAAAATGGTTGATTTTCATGGCTGGGAAATGCCAATTAACTACGGCTCACAAATAGAAGAACACAACGCCGTACGTAACGATGCGGGTATGTTCGACGTATCACACATGACCATTGTTGATATACAAGGTGAGCAAGCACAAGCGTTTTTACGCAAGCTAGTAGCTAACGATGTTGCTAAGTTAACTGTACCAGGTAAAGCGCTTTACACAGGCATGCTTAACGAGCAAGGCGGCGTAATCGACGACTTAATTATTTACTACTTTAGCGAAACATTTTATCGCTTAGTGGTTAACTCAGCGACCCGTGAAAAAGATTTAGCACATTTGGCTAAGGTATCGAGCGATTTTGCTGTAACGGTTACTGAGCGCCCAGAATACGCCATGATTGCGGTTCAAGGCCCTAATGCACGTGCTAAAACAGCTCAAGTATTAAACGCAGACCAGCAAGCTGCAGTAGAAGGCATGAAGCCATTTTTTGGTGTTCAAGCCGGTGATTTATTTATTGCTACAACAGGTTATACTGGCGAAGACGGTTACGAAATTGTAGTACCAAACGAGCAAGCCGCCGATTTATGGCAGCAATTGCTTGATGCCGGTGTGGCGCCAGCGGGCTTAGGTGCGCGCGACACACTGCGTTTAGAAGCCGGTATGAACCTTTACGGCCTAGATATGGACGAAAGCGTATCACCACTGGCAGCTAACATGGCATGGACTATTGCATGGGAGCCAGAAGATCGTGACTTTATTGGTCGTGATGTTTTGGTAAAACAACGTGCAGAAAAAAGTACTCACAAGCAAGTAGGTCTTATTCTTGAAGAAAAAGGCGTACTACGCAGTGGTTCTAAAGTAATTGTTGATGGTGGCGAAGGTGTTATTACATCTGGCACATTCTCACCAACATTGGGCTATAGTGTTGCATTAGCACGTGTACCACGTTCAACTGGCGACACAGCTCAAGTAGAAATGCGTAAAAAATTAGTTAACGTAAAAGTAGTTAAGTCGGGCTTTGTACGTAACGGTAAATCAATAATCTAAATAATTTGGTTATACCAATAAATAAGTTAGCCTTATTCATTGGTATTCTCCCAATCTAAACCAAAGGATGAAAAAAATGAGCAATATCCCTAGCGAGTTAAAATACGCACCTTCACACGAGTGGGTTCGTAACGAAGGCGACGGCACTTACACTGTTGGTATTTCTGAGCATGCGCAAGAACTACTTGGCGACATGGTATTTGTTGAATTACCAGAAGTAGGCGACGAAGTAGATGCTGGCGAAGACTGTGCAGTAGCAGAGTCAGTAAAAGCGGCATCAGACATTTACGCGCCAATTAGCGGTGAAATTGTTGCCATTAACGAAGAGCTAGAAGATGCGCCTGAAACAGTAAACAACGACGCATACGGCGACGGTTGGTTATTCCGTATTAAAGCGTCAGAAGAGTCTGAGTTAGATAACTTATTAGACGCTGAAGGTTACGCGCATACAATTGACGAAGACTAATCGTTAATTAATAAAAGCCCCTCTATGTTAAAACATTGGGGCTTTTATGATTAAAGCGCTTATTTTTCCATACAAAGTAAGCAGCTAAATCATCACATATTTTAATCAATACTAGTTACCCATTAGTATTTGGATCATAGGAATCTGGACACATGTCAAACGCCAAATCTCTTGAACAATTAGAGCAAAAGCAAGATTTTATTCGCCGCCATATTGGGCCAAGCCCAGCGCAAGTAAACGACATGCTTAGCGCTCTTGAAGTATCGAGCGTTGAAGAGCTGATCGGTCAAACTGTACCTGCTGGTATTCGTCTTGAGCAAGGTCTTAATATCGGCGAAAGCCGCACCGAAGTTGAAACACTAAGCTACTTAAAATCAGTAGCAAGCAAAAATAAAGTTTTCAAATCGTATATTGGCCAAGGCTACCACCCAACTCACGTACCGCACGTAATTTTACGTAACGTACTTGAAAACCCGGGTTGGTACACAGCGTACACACCGTATCAGCCAGAGATTGCACAAGGGCGTTTAGAGTCACTATTAAATTTCCAGACTATGACCCTAGATATTACCGGCCTAGATTTAGCAAGTGCCTCACTGCTTGACGAATCAACCGCTGCAGCCGAGGCAATGGGCCTTGCAAAACGTGTATCTAAAGCTAAAAAAGCCAATGCGTTCTTTATTGCCGACGACGTACACACGCAAACCATTGACGTAGTGAGCACCCGTGCAGAGCAATTTGGTTTTGAAATTATTGTAGGTAAAGCCGCCGATGCTGTGAACCACGATATTTTTGGTGCGTTATTTCAATACCCGTCAACATCAGGCGAAATTGTTGATATAACTGACCTAATAGCTGGCGTACAAAGCAAAAAAGCGATTGCCTGTGTAGTAGCCGACATCATGAGCTTATTACTATTAAAAGCACCAGGTAAATTAGGCGCAGATGTAGTACTGGGTTCAGCACAGCGTTTTGGCGTACCTATGGGTTACGGCGGTCCTCATGCAGCATTTTTTGCAACACGTGATGCGTACAAACGTTCATTACCAGGCCGTATTATTGGTGTATCAAAAGACCGTTTAGGTAACGATGCATTACGTATGGCAATGCAAACCCGCGAGCAACACATTCGCCGCGACAAAGCCAACTCAAACATTTGTACTGCGCAAGTATTGCTAGCGAACATGGCTGCGTTTTACGCGGTATACCATGGCCCGCAAGGCTTAAAAACCATTGCACAACGCATTCACCGTTTTGCTGATATTTTAGCAACAGGCTTAAAAGCAAAAGGTGTGGCACTTAAGCACACTACTTGGTTTGACACATTAACAGTGGTTGATGAAAACAAAGCCGACGTGATTGCGCGTGCTGTAGCTAAAGGTGTTAACTTTGCTACTAACCATGCAGGTGAATACTCAATTTCAGTATCTGAAACCACAACCCGTGCAGACGTTGCTGAGTTATTTGATATTATTTTAGGCGAAGGCCATGGCCTAAGCGTAGATGCGATTGCTGCTGATGTTGAAGCAAATGGCAGCGACTCTATTCCTGCAAGCCTAGTGCGTGATGATGAAATACTAACGCATCCAAACTTTAACAGCTACCACAGCGAAACAGACATGCTTCGCTATATTAAGCGCCTTGAAAACAAAGATTTAGCGCTTAATCATTCTATGATCTCGTTAGGTTCATGTACCATGAAACTAAACGCGACCGCTGAAATGATCCCAGTTACATGGCCTGAATTTGCTAACCTTCACCCATTCTGCCCGCTAGACCAAGCAGAAGGTTATCAAGTAATGATTAACGAACTACACGATTGGCTAGTTAACATTACCGGTTACGACGCGGTTTCATTGCAACCAAATTCAGGTGCACAAGGTGAATACGCAGGCTTAATCGCCATTCGTAAATACCACGAGTCACGAGGGGATGCGCACCGTAACGTATGTTTAATCCCAAGTTCTGCACACGGTACTAACCCAGCTTCGGCACAAATGGCCAGCATGAAAATTGTGGTTGTTAACTGTGATAAAAATGGCAACATCGACATGGAAGACTTAAAAGCGAAAGCTGAAGAAGTCTCTGAAAACCTATCATGTGCCATGGTAACGTACCCATCTACCCACGGTGTATACGAAGAAACGATTCGTGAATTATGTGAAATTGTTCACCAGCATGGTGGCCAAGTTTACATGGATGGCGCAAACATGAACGCGCAAGTAGGTGTTACTAGCCCTGGCTTTATTGGCTCAGATGTGTCGCACTTAAACTTACATAAAACCTTCTGTATTCCACACGGCGGCGGTGGCCCAGGTGTTGGCCCAATTGGTGTTAAATCGCACCTTGCGCCATTTATGCCAAACCACAGCGTAATTAACGTACCAGGTACTAATGAAGGAAATGGTGCAGTATCGGCAGCGCCTTACGGCTCTGCAGCTATTTTACCTATTTCATGGGCTTACATTGCCATGATGGGCTCTGAGGGCTTAAAACAAGCGACAGAAATGGCGATTGTAAATGCTAACTACTTAAGCAATGAGCTAAGCAAGCACTTCCCAATTTTATACCGTGGACGTAATAATCGCGTTGCTCACGAATGTATTATTGACCTACGCCCATTAAAAGAAGCCTCAGGCATTACAGAAATGGACGTTGCTAAGCGCTTACAAGATTACGGTTTCCACTCACCAACGATGTCGTTCCCTGTAGCGGGCACATTAATGATTGAGCCAACTGAATCTGAGTCTAAGGGCGAGATTGACCGCTTTATTGAAGCGATGGTGTCGATTAAAGGTGAAATTGATAAAATCATTTCAGGCGAATGGTCTATCGAAAACAACCCACTGGTATTTGCACCGCACACACAAGCTGATGTGTTAGGTAATGAATGGGACCGCGCGTATGACCGTTTTTACGCTGCATTCCCAGTGCCAGCAGTTGCTAAAGACAAGTTCTGGCCAACGGTTACGCGAATCGATGACGTATACGGCGACCGTAATTTAGTATGTGCATGTCCTCCGATTGAGACATACCGCGACTAATTTTTGAACTTTAATTGGTAGTAAGTTCCACTGTAGAGTGGGAATTATCGAAATTATAAAAGCCGTTGCAGCAATGCAACGGCTTTTTTGTGTGTGGTGATTAATGTTAATCGTATAAGCGTAGGTTGGATTGAGTGAAACTAAACCCAGCGAATCACAAATATACTTACTCGTTCACAAACCAAGAGTATGTGTTATTTATTGTGGGCGTTTAGCTTGCTGGCACGCGGGCGCATGCTCTAATAGATGTTTGAGATTGCTATTACAGATAATGTGAATGCGTCTCGCATCTTTAGAAATTAGAAACCTTACTCAATTTTTGTCGTTGAGGTGACGACAGCTAAAACGGGGCTGCTGTGCCCTCGCTATTCGCGAACTTATTCTTATATTGCGACACAATATTGAGTTAGACATCGTTGTAATTTAGCCCGATCTTATAATAGAAAGTAATGCTGAAAATACATTTAAATATTATAAAGCAATAATAAGTTATCGTTTTACGGTAATTTTAATTGTTTTTTTAGTTTTTGAGTGTCATAGTGATTTTTTAATAGAAGGAACTTAAAATGAAACGCGAGTTACTTACTCTTGCTACTATAGTGTTAGTTGTGCTGCAAACTGCATGCACAACAATTTCGATTGAAGAGTCAAATTTTCTGAACCCAGATCAAAAAGTACAGATTACAAAGCTGCGTAAAATTGAGCAAACAGCTACAACAGAAGATATAACTATAAATGGGTTTGACGATGTGACGTTGAGTGGCACCTTGATAAAGGTTGATGATGCGCAAGCAACGGTTATTTATTTCGGTGGTAATCAATTTCGTGTAAGCGTTGCTGGAGGTAAACCTGCACAACAAATACTGCCAATGAATGTAAATATTTTAATGGTTGATCATCGAGGTTACGGTAATAGTGAGGGCACGCCGACAATTGAAAACTTAAAGCGTGATGCATTGTCAGTTTATGATTATGTTGCAACCCGTACAGATTTAAAAAGCACTCCGACTATTTTACATGGACACTCTTTAGGCAGCATGATTGCAGGGTATGTTGCAAGTGAGCGGCCTGCGGATGCGCTCGTACTTGAAGGAAGTATTACCAATGTAAAGCAAATGACATCGCAACGTATGCCTTGGTTTGTAAAGCCATTTGTAGAGGTTAATTTTAGTGATGAGCTAGCTAGGGTTGATAATTTAAAGGTAGTGGAATCATTTACTGCTCCGCTTTTAATAATTACCGGAGAAGATGATACTCAAACACCTCCTGCTTTAGCTGAAACTTTATACCAACATGCACTTTCAAAGCAAAAGCAATTATATATTGTAAAGGGTAAGCACCATGGTAATGCATTGACTGGTGATAAGTTACAGCTACATTATCAGCGATTAGTAATGCAGTTAAAGGAAAATAAATCTTAAAATGAAAAGAATAGTAATGATGAGTAACGTAATATTAGCGTTACTTTTTTTGACCCTAACTACTTTATTAATTACCGCCGTTGTATTGTTACTTAATGGCAGTGATGTTTTAAACTTTACTCAAGCTAACGGTACTCACTTGTGGATAGGGCTTGAAGTTAGCGGTTCTTGGAAAAGTACTGCAAGCACATTAACGGCAAACAGTTTTAATGCAATGACGTGGTTAGCGTTACCGCAAATGTTGCCATACATTATTGTAAATCTGATTTTAATTCGCTTGTTTATGCTTTACCGTAAAGGATTGTTTTTTAACTTAAAGAATATTCAATGCTTTAAATGGCTTGGTGGCTTATTATTACTGCAATTTATATTTGTGGCTTTTTATCCCGCGTTGTTGGTAACACTGCTCAATATGTTCTCAGGTAGTGAGCTTAAACGAGCTGTAGTGATTCAAGACACCGATATCATAGGCTTTATAGTTGGTCTTATTATTTATGTTATTGCATGGATAATGAAACAGGCGCAACAGCTGCAACAAGAGCAAGAGTTAGTAATTTAATGGCAATAATAATTGATTTAGATGTGATGCTCGCAAAGCGTAAAATGAAGTCGGCAGAGCTTGCCGAAGCAATTGGGATTACCCCACAAAATTTATCTGTATTAAAATCGGGCCGTGCAAAGGCTGTACGATTTACAACGCTTGACGCTATTTGCAAATACTTAGATTGCCAACCTGGTGATATTTTACGCTTTGAAGTTGATATTGACTAAGTCGCATACTGACTAGTAAAAATGCTCCCTTTAGGGTTTGACCCCGTCTCACTCTCCTCTTCTATAACTAATTGTTTAACAGTACCTAATTTAGGATTAGTATTAGTTACTACTTAAAACAATAATAAAATAAGTGCTAGAAATAGCCTTTAATAAAAGAGGTATTCATGGAAGATCTATTTATAGGTTTATTTGCAAATGTCGGCGTTATATTAGTTTTAGTTTTGATATTAAAAGCACTTAAAAAAGTTGATTTAAATCTAATGTGGTCTTTGATTTCGTTAGGTATTTTAGTTTGCTACTTTTTTGCTTTGTTTAAAGGTGGAAAGGTTATCCCCTTGGATATGCTTTTTCCTGATATGTCGTGGAATTGGTCTGGAAAAGTAGCGGCAATAATCCTTTGGTTAGTCGTACTATTGGCTTTAGTTAAATTTAAAGCTAACTTTCGTATTGCGGATGCTGGTTTTACTTTTAGGCAAAATGAAAACTCTATAAAACCCGCTTTTACAGTTATGTGCTTGTTTATCATTTTACAGATAGTTGTATCACTATTTTGGAGTGGTGAACCTAATTACGATTTAGAAACCTTACTTTATCAGGCAACAATGCCAGGCTTTGATGAGGAGCCAATGTTTAGAGGGATTCTTTTATTTTGTATATCTTTGGCAATCATATCTGAACGCTATAATTTAGGTGGTGCGTCAATTAACATTGCAGGGTTGCTCTTAGTGGTGTTATTTGGACTAGTTCATGGAGTTATGTTTAATGGTGGAGAGTGGCACTTTTCTTTCCCCGCTATTTTATTAACAGGCTGCTACGGCTTTATTTTACTTTGGCTAAGAGAGCGCACAGGGAGTTTGGTGTTTCCTATTTTAGCCCATAATAGTGTTAACTTTGTTGGGCAGCTAATCTAATTAAAAGTTTAATTTAAGAGAGGTAAAATCTTGTGTAAGTTTTTACCTCCTCACCGGCAGCAGCCAAAAGGGCTCGTTTGCAGGTGACCACAAGTCATTCATGCCTGCAATTTGAGCTCCTTTTATTACCTATGCTTTTAGTGGTTTGTACTGCTAAATTAGCTTTCGAACACTACTCAGCTTGAAAGCATGAGAAGCCCAGCACTTACACTTTAAACTGTTGTACCAGTTTTAATAAGTTATTCCCTAGTATTGCCATTTCGTTACTTGCTGTTGATGTTTGCTCAGTTGCAGCTGATGATTGCTCTGTCACTTGTTTAATATTAACAACGTTGCGGCTGATCTCATCTGCGACCACGGCTTGTTGTTCAGCGGCTGAGGCTATTTGCGCGTTCATATCATTAATTGCGCTGCTGTAGTCATTGATTGTTCGCAGGGTTTCACCTGTTTTACTCACTTTTTCAACAACTAAGTCTGTTTGTTGTTGGCTTTTGGTCATTACCTCAATGGCGGTTAATATTCCGGATTGAAACTTATCGATCATTTGTTCTATGTTGGTGGCCGACTCTTTAGTTCGTTGTGCTAAGGTTCTTACTTCATCAGCAACTACTGCAAAACCTCGGCCTTGCTCACCCGCTCTTGCGGCTTCAATGGCGGCATTTAATGCCAATAAGTTTGTTTGTTCAGATACGCCTTTAATAACATCTAATATGGTACTTATATTTTCGCTGTCGGCTTGTAGCTTTTCAATTGCAGAGGCGGATTGATTAATTTCTTTAGTAAGGTTATCAACCGCGTGAACTGTTTCGCTCACCATGCTTTCACCGGCTTTAGCATTATTATTTGAATCACTTGCTGAACTTGCTGCATTTTCTGCGCTATTTGCAACGTCTTGAATTGTTGCATTCATTTGCGTCATAGCGGTGGCAACTTGTTGCGTTTCATCATGCAGCTTTTTAACTGCTGCACTTGTGGTGTTACTAACTATTGAAAGCTCTTCGGAAGTTGATGCAACCTGAGTGGTTTCAGATGCCACTGAGGTTATTGTGGTGCGAATTTTAGCAACAAATTTATTAAATGCGCGGGCAACGTCGCCGGTTTCATCTTTTGATGAATCGTCGACTGTTACGGTTAAATCACCTTCGCCATCGGCAATATCGTTCATTCTATGTGAAAGGCGATTAAGTGCGCCGGTAATTCTCGAAGAGATAAAAATGGCAATAACAATACCTGCGATTAAGCCTACAAGGGTAATGACAAGCATTAAGCTATATGCAGAGGAGTGCCGTGCTTGAGCTTCTAACTCGTCATTTGCCATATCTTGTTCGATTGCATTTACTAAATTAGCCATTTGAGAAATGGCTAAATCGTTTAGCCTCCTGCCTTCATTTTTAGATAAGGCTATTGCTTTGTCGTTTAAATCAGCTCTTGCTAGATCACGAATTTGAAGATTTACCTCAATATATTCATCCCATGTCGCGGCAAATTCATCGAGTAAACGTTTGCCGTTGTCATTGACTAAATTGCGAAGAGTTGCACGTCGCTCTAGCATTTCATCTCGCGTTTGAGCTATGAAGTCGGCGTATTCATCCATGGCTGCTTTTGAGTCTGCCAAAATTATATTTTTTTCAGCTCGAGATACAGCTAAAGCGCCTTGATTGACTCTAGCTGCCAGTTTTACTTTTTCAGCTGAAACATTAATTATTTTACTCATCTGATCATTCATTATGGAAAGGTTATATATACCAATCCCAGCAGTAACAATTAGCATGATGATTATTAGGCTAAAACTCGCTAATAATTTTGCTTTAATTGAAGTGAAACCAATTTGATTTAAATTTGAGATCATTTTAAATTCCTTTTGGCAGTCCATTTATCGACTTGTATCTTTGAAAAATAACAGGTTCGTTGTAGCACTACTAATTAATAAACTGTAGAACAAAAATTTAATAAATAAAGGTTGGTTTTTAATCAGGTTAATTGTGTTATTTTTGATAGGCGAGAGAGTTATGAACTTTATTTATTATAATTCCCCGACTTTAATGATTAATATTTTATAAATTAAAGTGTGATTTTTTGGGTTGTTTTTTTATTAAATAGTTAGGTTTTCAAGACTACTTTTTAAATTATCACCGCTTAGGGCTAAACAGTGATAATTGAGAATGAAAAGTCAGCCAGCGAGTAAGGAATTGAGCTGACTTGACTGTATTTAACGTTTACTCTGCCGCATGGGGTAAAACAAATGAGAGTGTGGCTAAATGCTCGGTTTTATCAAATACATTTAAATTCGTGCTTTTTTCGTCGTAGATTGCGGCTATTACGTTTAAGCCTTGGTTACGCAATGGCAATGTGACCAAGCCGTCATCATTACTAACTATTGCTTCTTGATCTGGATCGTTTACTAAATCATTGATTACTTTAGCACCTTGAACAGCTTTACTATTGAAAGTTATGCGGTAACTAACCATAGCTCCTTTTTGATCTGAAAATTCTTCGCCTACAGGAAGAATTTGCAATTGCTGATTTTTAAGCGCAGGTATTTGGGCAAGCGGGCCACGTAAATGTACTGCGTACTTTTTAGTATGTTCGCTTAATAGTGCACTGGGGATTGCATCTCGACCTTTAGCAAACCATTCACCTTCCTTTGTTTTACTCCACAACCCATTATCGAGCATGCCAGTAACCGCATAAACGGTTTTATCATTTAGCAGCATCATAGGCCCTGACTCAACAAGCTTTACGTTTTGTTGTTGCCAGTTTTTGTTATAGCCAGTAATGCTTTTAATTTTATTTTGTCGTTTTACGGTATCTAAATCTTGTGCGCCTTCGCCATATATAAAGGCTAACTGTGATGAGCGCTCTGCAAACCATATTGCATGAGCCTGTGTTTGTTCGCTGTATACGCTTGATATTGAAGTGACTAATGCCATGCAGGCGAAAGGTAATATTTTCATTTTTTCTCTAAATTTTAGGAGGTATTTATTTTTCGATGTTGAATACGTTTAATTCAAAAAGAAAAAACAGCCTCTAATAACTTTGTAAAATTTGTTGCTGTAGGGTAGCTCTTTTTATTCTATTTGTATATTATTGCAAATAACAATAATTACCATTTGTATTTCATGTTTATTTAATCGGCCTTACTAAAAAATTTTAGTAAAAACTTAACCGATTAAGCTTGCATGATATCTAAGAGATAGAATGAACTTAATAAATCGATACCAAATATCTGCCATATCAATTGCTATAAGTACCATTTTAGCGCCTTCTGTATACGCAGCTTCAGCGTCAGCTAACATAGAGAAAATAGCGGTTACGGGTGTTAGACAAGCTTTTCGTGGCGATGTGCCCTTAAGCGAGCAACCACAAAGTATTGAGTTTATATCAGCAGAAAGCCTCGATGACGCAGGAGTGACTACACTCACCGATATATTTGATCTAACGCCGAGTATTTCTGAACAAAATGATTTTGGTGGATTGTGGGAAAGCTTTGCAATACGTGGCTTAGTAGGCGATGAGAATATTCCTTCAGGCTTTTTAATTAATGGTTTTTCATCGGGTCGAAGTTTTAGCGGTACCCGCGATACCAGTAATATTGATTATGTAGAAGTGATGAAAGGGCCTGGCTCTGCTCTTTATGGTCGCTCTGAGCCTGGCGGTACTATTAATATCATCACTAAAAAGCCACAGTTTGAAGAACAAGGCTCTTTGAAAGTATCTGCAGGGAGCTGGCAGAGTTATCGCGCTGAAGGTGACTACACTAATGCTATTACCAATGAACTCGCTTTTAGAGTAAATGGTGCAATTGAAGACGGTGAGGGTTTTAGAGACTACCACGAAAATAAAAAAACGGTGATCACACCTTCAATTCTTTGGTTAATATCCGACACAACAAAATTAAATTATGAACTAGAGTATGTTGATCAGAGTGTGACGTTTGACCGTGGCATTGTTGCCCTAGACGGGAAGATAGACGCATTACCTATTGAAACGTTTTTAGGTGAGCCAAGCGATAAACCAACAGAGGTTGATGCGATTTCTCATCAACTGACTTTTGAGCATCAAATAGGGCAATGGTCACTTTTAAATGGGCTTAGCTATAGCGATTCTAAATTTATAAGCGAATCGAGTGATGCTGAACTCGCCCCTAGCAGGCAGGTTTATTTTACTGACGGCGAAACTTTAAGTCGGCAACATAACGAGCGTGATTTTCAAACTAAAAATATTTCAGCCCGCACCGAGCTAAGTGGTAGTGTTACTGCTGCTGGGTTTACCCATCATTTATTAATAGGTGCCGATGCCAGCAAGTTTGATTTTGATAAACTTTGGTATAGATATCGCCCTACGCTTGAAGATACGCGCTATGCCATTAATATGTATAACCCCGTGTATGGGCAAACAGCACCCGAAGGTTCACTTTTATTTAACAGCACTGAAGTACAGCACAGCTATGGGATTTATATTCAAGATCAAATCGACGTCACTGAGCAGTGGAAAGTACAAGTGGGCGGTCGTTATGATTGGTTTGATCAGCAAATAGATAATCATATTAATCAAAGTCAGTCTAAAAGCAATCAGAGTACATTTAGCCCACGAGTAGGCTTAGTGTATGCTTACTCAGACGATATACAGTATTACAGCAGTTACTCTGAAGGTTTTAGGCCAAACAGTGGTTACGATATAAATGGTGATGCATTTGAGCCAGAATCAACAACCTCTATTGAAGCGGGTGTTAAATTTAGCACCGATACCCTAAGTGGTAGCTTTACTGTATTTAGCGCCGAAAAAAGCAATATGTTGACCACAGATTTGCAAGCAGGCGTATCGACGGCGTTAGGTGAGGTAACTAGCGAAGGCGTTGAGTTTGATTTACACGGTTATATTACAGAGCGCACCTCATTTGATTTGGCCTATACCTACACCGATGCAAAAACAGCAAACGAAACGGTTAATACAGATTGGTGGGTAAAATTACCAAAAGGTAGCCCTTTACTCAATATTCCTAAACACAGTGCAAATGCACGTATTAAAAGAGAATTGAATGATTTAATCGATTTAAATGCAAGCGTTGGTATAGCTGTTCAGTATGAGGGGGAACGCTTAGGTGAAACCATAGACCCTACGTATTACTTACCTTCGTATACACTGGTGAACCTGTTCGCAACTTACAACGTTAATGAAGATGTGATTGTACAACTGAACATTAATAACGTACTGGATAAAGAATATTACTCAAATTCTTACTCTGCAATTTGGACTCAACCAGGTGAGCCAGTCAATTATAAACTGAGCTTAAAATATAACTTTTAACTTACCCTTGGGGCAGGCTTAAAGGTGCTTGCCCCATCACCTTACTCAGGCTGTGCTTCTGTTCCAAGTAAAGCGTCAATGTAGGCGAGTTCTTCGCTAAAAATACCACTGAAAAATGCATTCTGTTCAATTACTAAGGCGTCATTAGGTTGAGCTTTGTAGCTTTGCTGGCATCTGATAATTTCACGGGTTAACCACGAGCACTCATTGCTTGCAGTGTTTATAGCTGTTTTTAAAAAAGAGGGCCATTTGATTTTTTGTAAATTAAAGCGATAGAGCATTACAGCTATACGCCCATAGGCTTGTTGCTTTTGTGATGGTGGGTTACCACTTGTTACTATCTTACTGTTTAACAGCTTACTGCTAAACAGTGCTTGTTGCAGCGCGACTTGCTGTGGCTTACTTAAAAAAGTCGTTGTCATAATGCGTGAGTAGCCTTGGTTGCAATAGAAAATAGCATTTAATATTAAAGGCTAAGCAAGGCGTTTTACGACTCAAGCAGCACCGAAAAAATGCAGCAACAGTGATAACAAAGTTGGCCTGACTCTTTACTGAATTATCAAAATACAATTGTAATTGGTTAGATAGTTTTGAAGTATATTAGCATCAATATTTTAATATTAAGGCAGCCAATAACTGAATTAGGTAATTGACTAAGTAATTATAATTAAATAGGTTTTTAAAGGAATAAAGATGTTTTTATCATTTTTTAAAAATCTTTTATATTGTCATATCTAATAATTTACTAGGTCAAATCTATCACTCATCCGCAGAGACAGATGTTATTACTTAAGGTGTTTTATCATTTGAGTTATCAATCTGCGCTAGGTGTTACTGAGGAATAAGAGTTATTTACTTTGCCAAGTTGTGGCGTTATGCAGTAAGTCTTTTAAAGAAACTATGCCCAGATAAAGGGAGTAAATTTTCATTATCTAAACTTACATGTGCAAAAGCAGAACGCTATTTTAAACAAGAAAAAAGCTGAGTAGCATCTTGCGTTCAAACCTTTCTTAACCCTCAATACAGACAAAGTTCTCACTAAATCTATCATTGTAAAAATACAGTAATAATGAAAATCAGAACAAGCTGATTGCTTAGTAATTTAATAAAATGATGCTCTGAGGAAAGCTTACATTTGTTGTGTAATTTTTATAGTTTGTATTGGTGAAATATTTTCATTTCTTTCTTAATTATTGATTTTAAAAATATTTATAGGTGGTCTTTTTTTTGCTTGGTTATTGTTTTTTAACCCTATAAAAATATAGCAATCAAAAAATTATTTAAGGAAGAAAAGTTATGGCAGAGTCATTTAAGTATGCAAATAATAAAGGACATGCAGGAGAGCTTCATCAAAAAGCTAATAAAGACCATCCCGTAATGACAACCGCACAAGGTTGCCCTATCAGTGACAATCAAAATTCATTAAAAGCAGGTCAACGCGGACCAGGACTATTGGAAGATCATGTGTTACGAGAAAAGTTGTTTCACTTTGATCACGAGCGAATTCCTGAGCGAGTTGTTCACGCAAGAGGGTATGGAGCACATGGTTACTTTGAAACGTATGATGCTTTAGATGATTTGACTTCTGCTGATATTTTTCAACGTAAAGGTGAAAAAACACCTGTTTTTGCACGCTTTTCAACAGTGGCGGGTAATCAGGGCTCGCCTGATTTAGCACGTGATGTGCGAGGTTTTGCCGTTAAGTTTTATACGCAGGAAGGTAATTGGGATCTGGTAGGTAATAATATCCCAGTTTTTTTCATTCAAGACGCGATGAAGTTTCCCGATCTTATACATAGCGCAAAAGCAGAACCAGATCGTGGTTTCCCACAAGCGCAAACAGCACACGATAATTTTTGGGATTTTGTAAGTTTGTCGCCAGAATCCATGCACATGGTTATGTGGGCAATGTCAGATAGAGCTATCCCGCGCTCATTAAGGTTTATGGAAGGGTTTGGCGTTCATACTTTTAAGTTTATTAATGCACAAGGTGAAGAAAAATTTGTTAAGTTCCACTGGAAACCTAAAGGCGGTATGCAGTCAGTGGTTTGGAATGAGGCATTGAAATTAAATGGCGCTGATCCTGATTTTCATCGTCGTGATATGTGGGAATCAATTAATAATGGTGACTATCCGGAATGGGAGCTGGGCATTCAAGTATTTGATCAAAAATTTGCTGAAGAGTTCGAGTTCGATGTTTTTGATGCCACTAAACTGATACCCGAAGAGCAAGTACCAGTTAAAGTTATTGGTAAAATGGTACTCAATCGAGTCGTAGACAACTTCTTCGCAGAAACCGAACAGGTTGCATTTTGTACTCAAAATATAGTGCCTGGGCTTGATTTTACTCCCGATCCTTTATTGCAAGGCCGTAATTTTTCTTACCTAGATACACAAACCAAACGCCTAGGTGGGCCTAATTTCACACAAATTCCTATTAATGCACCAAAATGCCCGATGAGACATTTTCTTCAAGATGGCCACATGGCAATGCAGAACCCCAAAGGCCGGGTTAATTACGAACCTAATTCATTCAGCGGGGGTGAAAACAACCCGCGAGAGTGCCCTGTACACGGATTCAAAAGCTCAGAATCTGAAACTGACGGGGGTAAATTACGCTATCGCTCAGAAACATTTAGTGATCACTATAGCCAAGCGCGCCAATTCTATTTAAGTCAAACTGACATTGAGCAAACGCATATTCAAGATGCTTTGATTTTTGAGTTATCTAAAGTAGAGCATTTACGTATCAGAGAACGCGTGGTTTCTCATCTGTTAAACATTGATAACAAGCTTGCTGAGCAAGTTGCATTGGGTTTAGGTTTACAAACTATGCCAGATGCCGCAGAAGCTGCGCTTGATACCCGTCAAGATTTACCAGTATCTGATGCGCTAAGTATTTTAAAAAATGCGCCCAATACATTTAAAGGCAGGAAGCTTGGTATATTAGTAAGTGATGGTTTTGATGCAGAAACCTTTAATTTATTAACACAAAGCCTTAAAGAGGAAGGTGCAAGTCATGAAGTTATTGCGGCTCAAGTTGGTGGTGCTAAAAATAGTAATGGCGAGATTGTTGAGGCCGATCAAGTGATTAATGGCGGTCCTTCGGTGCTTTACGACGCAATAGTTCTGCTTACCACTAATGAAGGCGCTAAAAAGTTTGCTGAAATACCGGAGGCGAAAGATTTTGTCAGTGATGCTTATGCACATATGAAGTATATCGGCTTTAGTGATAAAGCAACTCCTTTAATCGAGGCTACGGGTTTAAATGGACAGCTTGATGATGGCTGGTTGGATTTAAATAAAATTTCCGCAAGTGAGTTTGTCTCAAAAATTCGTAATCTTAGGTATTGGAGCCGATAAATCGCATAAATTGGGGCTAGTGAGAACTAGCCCTTGTTATTGATGGCACCGTTTGATTTGAGGATTACAAAAATTTAAAGGAATAAAATGAAACTAATTTATGTCGATGATAACTTGCCGGGTATTACTCGAAAGAGGCATGAAAACCAATGGGTTTATTATGATCCTGCAGGAAAGAAAATACATGATAAAGATGAAATAGAGCGGTTAGACAGTCTCGCTTTTCCCCCCGCATACAAAGATGTATGGTTATGCCCAGAAGAAAATGGGCATATTTTAGCTACTGGCTACGACAACAAAGACCGCAAGCAATACTTTTATCATCCCGAGTTTAGGGAGCAGCAAGAGCTTAAAAAGTTTGAAGCATGTGTTTTATTTGGAAATAAACTGCCTTTGTTAAGAGCAAAACTATCGGAATATTTGCGAGGTAATGAACTTGATTGCCAGCGCACAATTGCAGCCGTTGTACGTTTAATGGACCTTGGAGCTCTGCGCGTTGGTTCTAAAAAAAATGCCAAACATAACAATAGTTTTGGTGCTACGACATTACGTAGCCGGCATGCAAAACTAACGGGTAAAAATATTCGCTTAAAGTATAAAGCAAAATCCGGTAAGCAAAGAGAAGTGAATATAACAGATAAAGTGCTTAGCTCTATCATACAGCAGTTGCAAGATTTGCCTGGGCAGAGCTTATTCCAATATATCGATGAAGGCGAGTGTTGTGATGTTACCTCCAAAGAAGTGAATGAGTTTATTCAAAGTGTTATGGGTGAGCAGTTTAGTGCAAAACATTTTAGAACATGGCGGGCCAGTGTTTTGGCATTTGAAGTCTTACATAAATCAAACGGCCAGCTTTCGCTTAAAGATATGTTAGATAGCGTTTCAAGTAATTTAGGGAATACCCCAGCAATAGCTCGTAATTCATATATTCATCCAAAGTTGATTGAGCTGTGTAAAGGAGGTAAGGAAGCTCTAAAGGACTTTAATAACTTAGACAAACTACCCCGTAAGACTAAGTACCTAAGTCGCTATGAGCGTGGGTTGTTGATATTTTTAGAAGAGCAAAGCTAATAACGTTAATCTCTTTGTAATTCTACTCATATTTCAATCGCTTGAGTTATACCTATGTGTGTGAACTTTTTACAACTTCTAGCAACTTTTACTTTAAAACGTAGAGTTCTACTTTGCTTTTTTTATTTATCTTTCTGATTTTAAAGGATTAAAACTTTGGTTTGAATGTTGCTAATTACTAAGCGTACTTTCTTAAACAAATAAAGGAGTTATTATGAGTACTGTTATTACTGGGTTATTCGATAATGCATCACAAGCAACATTAGCCATTTATAGATTAGAAGCTTTAGGTGTAAGTGAGGCGGATATAAGCATTGTTGCTAACGACTCGTATACAAAGGAAGACTTTGCTGTAGATGAAGGTACCAAAGCTTCAGAGGGCGGTTTGCTGGGCGCTGCATCTGGTGGCGTGTTAGCGGCAATTATTGGTGGTTTTACCGCTGTTGGTGCAGTCGCTTCGGGTGGTGCAGGCTTATTAGTCGCAGGTCCTTTGGTTTCAGCACTTGCAGCTGGTGGCGCCGGTGCTGCCGTTGGTGGGACTCTCGGTGCAGCAATCGGCGCATTTATTCCAGAACATGAAATTAAGTATTATGAAGACGCAATTGAGAAGGGTTCAATACTCGTCGGTGTTAAATATAACAGCGATAACAAAAATAGTATTGAAGAAATTCTTGATAATGCTGGTGCAAGCAAGGTTTCAAAAGCGTAATATTTCAGGATGCACTATAAGTATCTAAAAAGTATAAAGGTGGAACTGCGTTCCATCTTTTTACGCGTTTGATTTTTAAAACTACCTGAGCTTAGTATATTAATCTATATGGGAACCAATGAATTATTTAGCCCACCTTTATTTAGCAAAGCCTACGGCTGATTCTCATTTTGGCAACTTACTGGGAGATTTTGGTGGTCAACGACAGCTAACATACATACCGACAAGTGTTAAAAGTGCGCTAGATAACCATTATTTAGTGGATAAATTTACTGATGCACATCCTTTAGTTAAAGAAGCTAAACAGCTTTTTTCATCCAAGCGCAGGCGCTTTGCAGGCGTGGCTGTTGATGTGGTGTTTGATCATTTTCTGATTCAGCATTGGCAGCAGTTTAATAACCAATCACTGATTGATTTTAAGCAAACCAGTTATGCGCTTTTGGATAAGCGTATACCTGTAATGCCTACACGAATGCAACGTGTAGTAACCAGTATGACACAAAACGATTGGTTTAAAGAGTATGAAAGCGTTGATGGGGTTGGGCGGGCGCTTGATAATATTGCTAAACGGGTTCGCTTTACTAATAATTTTGCAGGCACCGCTGAAGATATAACCCGACATTATAGTGAGCTAGATGGACTGTTTTTAGCGTTTTTTCCTGAGCTAATTGAACACGTTAATAAGTTTAATCTGGAGAGCGCACCAAAGTAGAGTGCGCTTACAAAATAAGTGGTTTAGTCGTCTGGTCCTTTTATGGTAAATACTAAATGTTTACGCATATCTTTTAAAATTACGCCTTTTTTAAGCATTGCACCGCTTAAGCGCTTTTGCCATTTTAATAACTCAGGCTCTGCCGCAGTTAGTGCCTGTTGGTTTTCAAACTGAAAACACATTAGTAAAGAGCCCGGAAATAAATGATATTCCACATCAAACCAGCACTGCAGCATACCTGGAATTTCAGCACGGCCTTGCTCTTCTATTTTGTCAGCAACATTGAGGACGAGTGCTTGTTGTTTAACTTGCACAGCAGATAGTTTTTTCATGGGAGAAGATCCAATTTAGAGGCTAAGAATACAGCCGGAATAATGCATTATACCCAAGCTTTCAGGGTGATAACAATGTTAGCCATACTTTAAATTAGATGGCTCATAGTGAAGACTGATTGTGGTTAGTTTAGTAGTTCAATCGGTTTGAATACACTATTTATCAAGGGAAATTATGAATCATATAGTTGTTTTTTTAGTTATTATTTTTATGCTGTCAGGGTGCTCTGAAGAGCAAGTTCCTGAGCAAAAATTAAAACCTGTTTCTGCCATTGAGTTAAAAAAAACTAACTCGTTTGATAGTCGTATTTTGTCAGGTGTTATTCAACCTGCAGATACAACGACCTTAACATTTGAGGTTAGCGGAAAGGTTGAAGACGTTTTTTTTGATATTGGTGAAGCTTTTGATAAAGGTGAGCCCCTCGCCAAACTAGAACAAACAAAGTATTTATTGGCAGTGCAGGAGGCCAAAGGACAGGTCTCTAATGCAAAGGCTACGATGCTAAATGTTAAGCAGGATTTTGAACGTAAAGCGTCACTGGTTGATGATGGTGCGGTGTCTGGCGCGCAATACGATGCTGCAAAGTCTCAATATGAGAGCGCCAAGGATAAAGTCGATATTGCTCAAGTGCGATTAGCGATGGCAAAAGAAAAGTTAAAAGATACTACATTGATCGCGCCCTATGCTGGGACTATCTCAAAACGTAATATTGAACCTTCGCAACAAGTTAGCCCTAATATCTCGGCACTTTTAATCCAAGGTAAAGAAAGTTTTGAAGTCTCAGCGCTTGCGCCTGAAGGGCTTCTCTCCTCGTTAACTATTGATAAACCGGCAAAGGTAACTATTTCAGCTTTAGATAAATCGTTGAATGCTAAAATTAAAGAAATTGGCTCAGCTGCTCAAGGAGCGAATGCTTTTCCTATTATTTTAAAAATCTCAGCTAATGATATCGCAGGTATCAGAACGGGTATGAGTGCAGAAGTGCAATTTAAACAACAGCAGGGAGAAAGCGATGGTTTTATGGTGCCTGTAAGTGCAATCATGGCAAAAGAAAATAACCAACACTTTGTTTTTAAACTGATAACAACAGCGCAAGCTGACTCACAACAAGCTGGCTACGTTTTACAAAAAACAACAGTGGATGTAATGAAATTTTTTGCGCAAAAAGCGCAAATTAAAGGAGATTTAAAAGAGGGGGAACAAATTGTTAACGCGGGAATGGCTTTTTTACACGATGGGCAAAAAGTAACGCTTATCGAAGGCGAAATTAAGCGACTTAACCCATAACCCGTGACGGAGATTTAAAACAATGAAGATCCCTACTATTTCAGAGCTTGCTCTTGATCATAATCGCCTTATGTTAGCTATTGTTTTTGGCCTTATGTTATTTGGCGCCTTTAGTTATTATCAACTACCAAAGCAAGAAGACCCTAAAATAAAAATTCGCGAAGCTGTTGTCACAACAGCTTATCCGGGGATGAGCGCGAAAAAAGTAGAGTTGTTGATCACTAAAACACTCGAAGAAGCTATTCGTGAAATGCCCAGTATTGCCGAAATTCGCTCAGTATCTATTCCTGGTCGTTCTATTATTCACGCTGAGCTTAAGCAAAGTGTTGAGCAAAGTGAGTTTGATCAACAATGGGATAAACTGCGCGATCAAATAAACGCAGTGCGTGATGACTTACCCAATGGGACATTGCCTTATGTAGTAAACGATGATTTTGGTGATGTTGCCGTATTAACAGTGGCACTTATTGCTGATCCTGCCTACAGTATGGGCGATCGCCAAGATGTGGCGCAACACATTGCTGATATGCTGCATCAAGTTGAGGGCACTAAAAAAATTGATATTTTGGGCATTCAACAAGAGCGTATTTTTATTGAAATTGAAAATGCTAAGCTCGCTCAACTGGGTATTGCACCTGAACAATTAATTGCCGCTTTGAAAAACCAAAATATTATACGCCCTAGTGGGGTTATTGACGCCAATGGCAAAAACTTTATTATTCAACCTTCAGGAAATTACCAAAACCTTGCCGATATTAGAAATACACTTATCAGTGTGCCTAACCAGCCTGAAACAATATTGTTGCGCGATATTGCTAAAATAAGCCGTAAAGTGGTCGATCCCCCATCAAGAACAAGTTATTACAATAATCGCCAAGCCATTATTTTTGCCATATCTAAGGATGAACAAGCGGATGTGCTTAAGTTCACTCCTAAAATAGAAGCGATGACAGCTCAAATTAACCAAACTATTCCTGCAGGCTATCAATTAAAAAATATTACGCGCCAAGCCGATGTGGTTGAAGATGCAGTATTTGGTGTGACTTTTAGTGTTTTGCAAACCATCGTTATAGTATCAATTGTGGTAGTGATGTTTTTAGGCTTACGCACTGGTCTGATTGTGGGCTCGATTGTGCCAGCAGCGATTTTAATCACGCTTTCAGTTATGAACTTTATGGGTATTCCATTAGAGCGTATGTCGCTAGCTACTTTAATTATTGCGCTTGGTCTTTTGGTTGATGATGGCATAATAATGGCTGAAGATTTTAAAAAGCGTATCGAAGATGGCGAAACGCGTGATACAGCTGTACGTAATACCTCCGGCACTCTTGCGATACCGTCTTTAACTTCATCATTAACAACTATTCTTGTGTTTTTACCTCTTATGTTGGCACAAAGTAGTGCCGGTGAATATACGCGCTCGATCTCCTTGGTGGTGCTAATTGCATTACTTACTTCTTGGGCGCTAAGCCTGACATTTACTACTTATTTATGTCATCGCTTTGTTAAAAAAGAAACGAGGCAAAAGCAAAATATTGTTCGACGTAAAATTAATCGCTTTTTTGATAGCCTCACCCCGGTTTACGAAAAAGCATTACGACAAATTATGCGTGCGCGTATTGCGTTTGTTGTTGTTATTTTAGGACTATTTTTGGCAGGGGGCTGGGCTATGAGTCTAGTGCCTGCAAAGTTTTTTCCAGATTCTGACCGAGCACAAATTTTAGTGTACCTTGATATGCCAGCGGGTACTTCAATGCGTAAAACTGACGCAGCGGTGCAGGCTATTTCAAAAAAATTGGATGATAAAGAACACTTTCCACATATTGAAAAATATGCGGCCTATGCTGGATTTGGTGGTCCTCGGTTTGTTTTATCACTTACACCTATCGACCCCGAACCTTCAAAAGCATTTTTTATGATTGATGTAGGTGAACGAAAGTTCGCCGATCCTACATTAAAGAGAGTGCGAGAGATGTTTGCTCAAGATTTCCCTGGTGTGATGGGGCATGTTACGAAAATGTTCTTAGGGCCATCTGATTCTTCACTAATAGAGATTCAAGTTAAAGGTCCTGATAGTGATTATATTTATTCTGTTAGCGATGAAATTAAAACTTTGTTGCGAAATGTAGATGGCACGTTTGATATTAAAAGCGATTGGGAAAACCGCATTACGACACTTAAACTTGAGGTTAATCAGCAAAATGCTCGTCGTGCCGGAATTAGCTCAAATGATGTTGCCCAAGCGTTAGAAACCTATTTTTCTGGACGCATAATATCCGAGTTTCGTGAAGGTGATGATATATTCCCTATTGTATTAAGGGCACAAGACAGGGAGCGTTACGATTTAGATCGGATCAATAGTGTAAGTATTTATTCTTCTGCTAGAGGCGTCAGTGTTCCTTTAATGCAAGTGGCCGAGATTCGCTATGAAACGCAGTTTGCCCGCATTGCGCGTGAAAATTTATTTCGTACCGTAACGGTACAAGCTAAAAATCAAATTATGTCGGCGCAAAGTATGGTGCCCTTACTTGAAGAGAAGCTTGCTAAAATAAAAGAAAAATTACCACCTGGATATAAAATTGAATACGACGGGGTGATTGGAGACTCCGCGGAATCGCAAGCTGCTATTTTAGCTAATTTACCGCTGTGTATTGCCATTATGGTGTTTATTATTATTGCGCAGTTTCGCTCTTACCGTGCAACCAGTATTGTATTTTTAACCGTACCCCTAATTATTATTGGTGCTGCTTTTGGTTTGTTGGTTATGCAAGCAAACTTTGGGTTTATGGTTATTTTAGGTTTATATGCGCTTGCCGGTATTATCATTAATAATGCGGTGATTTTAATAGACCGAATAAATATTGAACGTAAACAGATAGAGTACTCAGAGCAACAAACCGCAGAGCAGTCTAATCAACAAAACTTTGAGGCGGTAATCAATGCTTCTTTAAGGCGTTTACGCCCTATTTTGATGTCTACTTGCACAACGATAATAGGCTTAATGCCACTTATTTTATCTAAAGATGTTTTGTTTTATGGTCAAGCAAGTACTATTGCGTTTGGTCTTGCAATGGGAACAATTTTAACATTAGGATTTGTTCCTGTTGTGTATACGTTTTTCTTTAAAATAAAGCCAGTTAAATCAGATAAACATCAAACCCAGCGTGAGTCAGAGCAGGCTTAATATGAAGGGCAGATAATAAGTTTTATCCCTATTTAGTGGCAATTTTAGCCTCTAAATAGGCCTGTTTTACTCATGCTTTATTTGTTTAGATAAAAACAAGTTAGTAACGTCTGCGACTTTGATTAACGACTCTTTATCAGCATGGCTCCAAGTTACCTTTGAGCCTACACTTTCACAACAAATAACACCTAATGGTTTGCTATCAAGTATATAGATGTAATCAAGTAAAGAATAAATATTGAGCGGCTCAAAGTAAGAGTGAGAGAATGGCTTGGTTACTTCGTTATTTCTGGCGTCGGAGGCGTCGAGTACTTGATTGGTTAAAATATAGTTGAAATAAGCAGGGGAGTTTTCTGTGTATAGAACAGTTCCATTTGAAACAACATCATTTTCATCAAGGCAAGCTAAGCAATTTAATGCACTGTAATCTTTATTAAATAACCACAGACTGACTCGATTAGCATTGGGAATAAGCGCTTTTAACTCTTTGCATATTTGCTTTAGTTTCCTGTTACTAGAAACATTAGGATCGCTAATTTTTACTGCTAAGTTTTTTAAGTTGAGGTTTTTAGGATTATAAACATTGAGTAAGCTATTGAGCTTAGCTTTATCAAACGGTTTAGTTAAGTAGCCATCCATACCAATACCTAAATAATGCTCAATGTCTTGTTTTAGGGTATTTGCTGTCATAGCTATAATTGGAACTGTTTTACCTGCAGGGAGTGCTCTAATAGCCTGTGTGGCTTTTATGCCATCCATTTCAGGCATTTGTATATCCATGAAAATTAAGTCTACCGAGTGCTCTTTGAAGTACTTAACACATTCTTTACCATCCTCTGCGATAATTAAATTAGCATTATGTGCTTTGAGCATTTTAACGATAATAAGCTGATTTATTTTATTATCTTCGGCAATTAATACAGTACAACCTTTCAGGTTTGTTATATCAGAGCCCTGCTTTGCTACTGATGGTAATAAAGCAAGCTCAAAGCTTTGCTCATAGGTAAATGTGGAGCCCTTACCTATTTTGCTGGTAAAGCTAAGCTTCCCCTGCATTAATTCACTTAAGCGAGCACAAATTGATAAGCCTAAACCTGTACCCCCATATTCTCTTGAAGTTGATGAGTCTGCCTGATGAAACTCTTTAAATAAATGTTCTTGAACAGTCTCATTAATGCCAAGGCCTGTATCAATAACTTCAAATTTGAGTAATTGTGTTTGCAATGTACTGCTTTTAATACTTACTTTGAGTTCGACTTGGCCAGTTTTGGTAAATTTAATCGCATTTGAGCATAGGTTATTTAAAATTTGCGAAACCCGAAGAGGATCGCCTTTTAAATTCTCTGCTATTTTAGGATCTACCGACTTAATAAGTTTTATACCTTTAGCAGACGCTTGCTGTAACTGGGGTTTTATTACATCGCTAATAACGTCATTAAGATTGAAGTTGATATGTTCAATCTCTAATTTACCAGCCTCAATTTTAGAAAAGTCTAAAATATCGTTTACAATATTTGATAAGTAATGTGCTGACTTTAATATACTTTTTAAGGTGTTATCTTTTTCCTCTGTTGTGCCTTCTGATATGGCAAACTCAGCTAAATTTAAAATCCCATGTAATGGGGTTCTCAACTCATGAGTCATATTTGCTAAAAATTTACTTTTTGTGTTGTTGGCTGTATCAGCTTCTTCTTTTAACTTTTCTAGTTCTTTATTGTGTGCTTTTTGTTTTTCTAATGCCATCACTAGCTTTTTATTATTAAGTCTAAGCTCTAATTGCGCAATAACTTCTTTGCTCAAAACCGTGAGTGCATTTATCTGTTTGCTTGAGAGCTTTTTTGGCTTATCGCTAATAACACATAACGTACCAATAGCATTGCCTCTAGGAGTTATAAGAGGTGCACCTGCATAAAAGCGAATATTTGGGTCGTTTGTAACCAAGGGATTATCGTGAAAGCGGGTATCAGTAAGTGCATTTTGAACTTCGAACACTTGGTTTTCTAAAATTGCGTGAGAACAAAACGAGATATCCCGTGCGGTTTCGTCTACATCAATACCTTGCTTTGATTTAAACCATTGCCTGTCGGGAGCAACAAGACTTATTAGTGAGATTGGCGTTTCACAAATATCAGATGCAAGCAGGGTTAAGTCGTCAAAGGATTTCTCAGCTTCAGTGTCTAAAACGTCATACTCATATAGGTCTTTTAGCCGTGATAGTTCATCTTCAGGTGTTGACGCTTTTATCATTATGTAACCTTGTTTTTGATATGCCTAACAATGAGTAATTGAATAAAAATAATAATGGATGCGCGAGCGTAAAATGCAATTAAATTATTATGCTCAAGTAGTTAGCTTATATGACCTTAACAGTTTTTGCTAATTGATTTAAAACTGCTCAATCAACAATTCTATTACGGCCTTTCGTTTTTGCCTCGTATAAATAGTCATCAACATATTTTAAGCTGTTTTGTAAGCTGATAGAACCATCATGAGTAAGTAGCCCAATACTTACCGTAAAGCTAATATTAAAATTGCGATAGTAAACTTTATGTTCATTTACTGCGTGTTTTATTCGCTCAGCGGCTTGCTTGGCTTCTGCTTTGTTTGTGTTGGGCATAATAATTAAAAACTCTTCACCGCCCAGGCGAAATACAAAATCTTGCTTTCTGGTTAAAGCGCGTAATGTATTGGTAAGCTCTTTTAAGCTTAAATCGCCAGCTTCGTGACCATAGTTATCATTTATTGCTTTAAAATGGTCTATGTCGAGCATTAATAACGAAATATAGGTATTTTTATTCTGCGTTTTTAATAGCTCATCGCTGAGTGTTCTGTATAAAGTCCGTCTATTTAAACAGCCTGTAAGTGGGTCTATATTGGCTTGTTTTTCTAGCTCTTGATTAAGAGAAGAGAGCTCTTGAGTACGCGCCTGAATACGCTGCTCTAAACTGGTATTAAGCGCGATCAGTTTGTGTTCTATGTTTATTTCTTTGGTTACGTCGTTTTGAACAGCAAAATAATAAGCTACTTTTCCATCTCTAAAAATGGGTGATATGGCCAGTTCATTCCAATAAGGGTCGCCACTTTTTGTGTAGTTTAAAATTCGTGTAGTTATGGGGAGCCCTTTTTTAAGATGAATTTTGAGTTGCTCTATTGTGTTGGCATCAGTTTTTTCACCTTGTAAAATAGAGCCAAGCTTTTTACCTTCTACTTGATTCAGTGGGTAGCCTGTAATTCTTTCAAATGAGCCATTTACCCAAATAACACGCTTGTCTTTATCGGCAATCACCATTCCTACTGTGGTTTCTTTGAGTGCAGTAACTAAAAAGTCCCGCTCCAGAGCTATTTTTTCACTCCCTGATATGTCTTGAAAAATGCCATATAGCTTCGTGATTTCACCGTTTAAATCTCTCGATACATTGCCGCTTGATATTACAGTGCGCTCTTGTAGATCGTCGTCTACAACACGAAGCTTTATACAACTCCATTCTTGTCCGCATGCAAGAGCTTGCTCGACCGCATCTGTTATTTTGGATTTGTCATCTTCATGATAAAAATTTATTGCAGTATCTAGTTGAGGGGAATAGTTACTCGGTGAAACACCATGAATGGTATAAATTTCATCGGTCCAAAATAATTGGTTAGTTTTACAGTCGAGTTGCCAATAGCCTACCTTTAAAACTTCGCCGGCATTTTCTATGATGGTTTGTAATTCGTTATTGCTAATAACAGACGACACTTGGGCAAAGTGCTGGTTAAAAACTAAAACCATATGTTGGTGTTGGTTTTGCTGCACGCTGTGTAAGCAACAATTTAGTTTAATGGAGTAATCGGTTGCTAATGTTAGTTCAATATCAAATTGGTCTAACTCATTATGTTGCGATTTTAGTGCGAGAATTTGTTGTTGTAATAGAGCTTTGCTTTCAGTAGTACTACAGCCATAAAGGCTTTCAATGGTGGGTACTTTTTTAGCTGCAACATTTAGCTCTGACCACCTTGGAGAAAGATAACTAAGCTGATTATTATTATCAAATACCATTAAAAGAAAATTACACTTTTCTAGCAGCGCAATATTTATGTCTTTAATATCCATAAGCTCCCTACATATGAAAAGTATTACAACAATAAGGTTGAGTATAGACACCTTCTTTTATTTTTTCAGTTCAAGACAGTCTTAATAGTGGTCAGAATTCTTACTAAAAGTGTATTTCAGGTTTGTTTTTATCACTTTCCTGATAAGGTATTGGTTGTATAACAATATTTTAACGTTATTTCGTTGTTGTTAACGCAGAACGAATCACTGGAGAGTTTAATGAGCATATTTCGATTGAGTGTTGTTACCTCGTTTTTTTTCGCTGCTAATCTCTGTGCTACTAGTGCACATGCAAATACTAAAGTAATTCATGCAGGAGAGTTATTGGCTATTCCCGGAGAAAAACCACAACAAAAACAAACTATAGTAATAGAAAATGGCAAAGTACTCTCGGTATCTGCGGGTTTTTTACCCATCACTCGTTTTGGCGATGATGCTCAGTTAATCGATTTATCGACCCGCTTTGTTATGCCAGGGCTTATGGATATGCATGTGCATTTACAAGGTGAGCTTGGGCCAAATAACAAAAAAGAGTTGGTGGAAATGTCTGATGCAGATGTAGCAATGCGCAGTGTGCATTTTGCTAACAAAACTCTTATGGCGGGCTTTACTACTGTGCGTGATGTGGGAAGTCAAAGCGAGCAAATGTATGCATTACGTAAAGGCGTAGAAAATGGCTGGGTTGATGGGCCGCGTATTATTGCTGGTGCTGGCGTTACTATTACTGGCGGACACTTAGATGTTGATGGTATGAGCCCTGATTTACTCACCATAAAAACACCGCCAACAGTGTGTGATGGTGCTATTGAATGCCGTAAAAAAACTCGCTATGCAATTAAATACGGGGCTGATTTAATTAAAGTTGCTTCTACCGGTGGCGTGCTTTCGGATACTACTACGGGCACAGGGCAGCAAATGCAAGACGATGAACTTAAAGCTGTAGTTGATACAGCGCATGGTTTAGGGCGAAAAGTAGCTAGTCATGCGCATGCCGCTCAAGGTATTAATGCAGCATTACGTGCGGGCGTTGATAGCATAGAGCACGGTAGTTACACCGATGATGAAGGCATTAAATTATTTAAAGAAACAGGGGCTTATTTAGTCCCTACTTTGCTTGCTGGGTACACCGTAGTTGGGTTAGCAAAAAACAGTGACTTTATGTCTGCGCCAATTAAAAGCAAAGCAATTAGGGTAGGGGGCGATATGCTCAACAATTTTACTAAGGCTTATAAGGCCGGGGTAAACATTGCATTTGGTACCGACAGTGGCGTATCTAAGCACGGCATTAACGCAAAAGAAGCGGTATTAATGCATCAAGCAGGTATGACACCTGCTGATATTTTAAAATCGGCAACCGTCAATGCTGCTGATTTAATTGATATGAGCCAGCGCTTGGGCACCATAGAGCCTGGTAAGTTTGCTGATATTATTGCTTTGGACACCAGCCCACTTAGCGATATTAGCGCTTTAATGGATGTCGATTTTGTAATGAAAGAAGGCACGATTTTTAAACACCAATAAATACCCTATTTATTTTATTAATAATGACGCAATAACGCTGGTAGGTCGTATTATAATTTTTATAAATGGCTGCTGGCGTTTTTTTGGTCATACCGCTTTTAAGGTTATAAAAGGAAGTCTTTTATTTTGAAGAGCTTAATAGTTTTATTTTTAGTTGTATGGCCTTTTTTGGTTAATGCCAACGCGCAGACAATTGAATTTCCTGATGTAAATAATAATGTGGCATACGCAAGTGTGGCTTCATTGGGATTTAACCCTGCGGATGAAAAAATAGCATATGGGGATAATGAATCGCAGTTCGCATTACTTTGGCGCGCAAAACAAATACAGCCGCAAAACCCGTTAGTTATTTTACTTCATGGTGGTTGTTGGCTAAGTGCATACGATATTAAACATACCTACGCGTTAAGTACGGGGCTTGCACAAGCTGGTTTTAACGTATGGTCTTTAGAGTATAGAAGAAGCGGCGCAAGCGGTGGTGGCTGGCCTACAACGTTTAATGATGTAAAAGCCGGAATTTTAGCGGTAAGTAAATATAATAATGGCGAGTTTAAATTAGCTGACTCGGTTGCGGTAGGACACTCCGCTGGTGGGCATTTAGCTCTGCTTGCTGGTGGTGAAATTGATCAGCTCAAAGGGGTTATTGGCTTAGCCCCTATTACTGATATAAAAGCGTATGCACGCGGTAATAACAGCTGTCAAAAAGTGACAAAGGATTTTATGCAAGGTATGCCAACTGATAAACCCAAGGCTTACACGCAAGCTAACCCGAGCGAGCAGTCGCTTCATCCGCAGAGTATTATTTTACAAGGTGATCAAGATACCATCGTGCCTGCTTTTAATTTAGAGCAGCTTAAACGACCTGTGGTTATGCTAGATGGTGTGGGGCATTTTGATTGGATCCACCCAGGTTCTGAGGCATTTAAGACACTAATACAAAATTTGAATGAGAAGTAATAATGATTTTTAATGAGATTGTAGCGCTTGATAAAGCCGATCCGCTGGCTAATAAACGTGATGAATTTGATTTACCCGCAGACACTATTTATCTTGATGGTAACTCATTAGGGGCTTTGCCTAAAGCCGTAAAATCGCGCGTAGCTGAGGTGGTAAGTCAGCAATGGGGTAGCCATTTAATTAGAAGTTGGAATGATCACCAATGGATTGATTTACCAACTCAGGTAGGAGAGAAAATAGCGCCGATTATTGGCGCATCAAAAGGCCAAGTGATTTGTTGTGACTCGATTTCAGTTAACTTATTTAAACTGTTAAGTAGTGCATTATCGTTAAACCCTGAGCGAAATGTGGTGTTATCCACCGAGGATAACTTTCCTACTGACTTATACATGGTACAGGGGCTAAGTGAGCTATTAGGCCCCGACTTATGTCAGCTTAAATTAGTGGCAGAGCAAAGTATTGAGCAAAACCTTAATGATTCAGTGGCTGTGTTGCTATTAACGCAGGTCAACTTTAGAACCGGTCAGTTGCTGGATATGCAAAAGCTTACCCAGTTAGCCCACGAGAAAGGCATTTTGGTGATATGGGATCTAGCCCATAGTGCGGGAGCTTTACCGGTTGAACTTGATAACTGTAATGCTGATTTTGCCGTTGGCTGTGGCTATAAATACTTAAACGGTGGCCCAGGCTCACCTGCATTTTTATATGTGGCTAAACGCCACCAAGCTGCTGTAAAGCAACCCTTATCAGGTTGGATGGGTCATGCCAAACCATTTGCTTTTGATGCAATATATCAAGGTGCTGATACTATAAATCAGTATTTATGCGGTACACCCAGTGTGATTGCGATGAGTGCTTTAGATGCTGCGCTTGATGTATGGCAAGACGTAGACATTTCTCAAGTAAGAGAAAAGTCGATTGCACTTGCTGACGTATTTATTAAATTAGTACAAACACATTCATGCTTAAGTGATTTACGCTTATGTTCTACTGAGGATTCGAGCCAAAGAGGCAGCCAACTAGCATTTTCACATACCGATGCGTTTGCTATATGCCAAGCGTTAATTGAAAAAGGGGTAATTGCAGATTTTCGTGCGCCTAATATTTTACGTTTTGGTTTTACACCTCTTTACACCTCGTTTGAAGAGATTTGGCAGGCAGCAACTATTTTAGCTGAGGTAGTTAAAAGCCAGCTATATACCCAGCCACGTTTTAATTTAGCGGGTAAAGTGACGTAACTTTATGATGAGTCATTTTTATAATGGCTCATAGCGTTTCTCAAGTTAAAAAAGGCATAGCGTTAGCAGAATCACTAGCAGCGCCTTTAGGTTATTATTGCTCCTTTTCTAGATGAAAGTAATTAAGTTGTACTCTCATCTCGGTAGCTTGTTCTGCCATTTGACGCGCAGCCGCCATTGTTTCTTCTGTAATCGCTGAGTTAGCCTGAGTTAGCCCCGTTAACCGTTGTACAACAAGATTAACCTCTTTAATTGCTTGCTCTTGTGCGGAGGTTGAGTGCGCTATATGTATTATATTTTTACTAACATCGCTAACAGCTTGCATTATGTGTTTTAGTTTTTTCCCTGAGGTGTCGGCTAATTCAGTTCCAAGTGCTATTTTTTGATTACTGTTTACAATAATACTCTTTATTTGCTTTGCTGACTTAGCACTACGCCCCGCTAAATCACCGACTTCATTAGCGACTACAGCAAAGCCTCTTCCGTGGTCGCCAGCCCTAGCTGCTTCTACGGCGGCATTAAGTGATAGCAAGTTAGTTTGAAAAGCGAGGTTGTCAATAACCGAAAGTATTTCGTTAATGTCTTTACTGGCTTCATTTACTTCATCAATCGCGCTAACAGTCTGTATTGATAATTGGTTTCCTTCTTCAGCAATTTGCTCTGCATTGCTTGCCAATGCCACGGCACTTTTTGATTGTTCAGATACTTTAGTTAGCTCATCTAGCATTTGCTCAGTACTTGAGCTTGCCTCTTCAAGGTTGGCTGCTTGCTCTTCTGTGCGTTTACTTATTTCAGTATTACTTGAAGCTATTTCACCTGCATTTTGCATAACCTGGCCAGCTGATACTTGAATTTCTTGAATGACATTGGTTAATTTAAATATGGTCGCGTTGGTGTCGTTTTTTAGGGTGTTGAATACGCCTTGATATTGCCCCTCTATATTTTTGGTAAGGTCACCTTTAGCTAAGTTTGACAAAACGCTACTTACTTCATTTATAGCTAATGAAACTAATGAGGTAGACTCATTAACATTATTTTTTAAATCTTCCAATTGGCCTTGCAATGGTTGTTTTAATTGATGAGAAAAATCGCCATTTGCCATTGCAGCCATTACTTGATTAAGATCATTTATGACATGTTCAAGGTTTGTTACCGAGTGGTTTATATCTGTTTTTAAACTATTTAGCTGGCCTGTCATAGTCGATGAAATAGTATGATCAAAGCGCCCCTGACTAATTGCTAGCATGACTGATGAAATTTCAGTTAGAGCATTATCAATAGCAGTGATTGATGTATTGATGTTACTTTTTAACTGCTCAAGTTGACCGCTGGCTTCACCTTTAATCATTTTTTTAAAGTCACCTTTACTAACAAAGGACATGACTTCACCTATTTCATTCATTACATTATTTAAATTAGCCATACTGGAATTAATATCTTGTTTTAAGATATCAAGCTGTCCAGCTAAGGGGGCATCTAATTGCGCTGAAAACTGGCCCTGTCGTAATGCACTCATAACGTCACTAATACCATCTATGGCAATACTTAAGCTATTCACTGAGTTATTCACGCTGTCTTTTAGCTGGGCAAGTTTTCCTTTAGCTGGATAGGTAATTTGCTCTTTAAAGTTACCTTGCTCTACGTTAGCCATAATATCTACGATACTATTCATTGTGTTGTTTATTGAGGAAAGCGATTGGTTAATATTACTTTTTAAGGTGCCTAATTCGCCTGACATTGAGGCATTAATTTGAATATCAAATTGACCATCAGCCATAGCAATCGCAATGTTATTTAATTCGTTTATTGCCCCGTTTAGTGAACTTGCGCAATCGTTGGTTGCTTGTTTTAACGTATCTAACTCTCCTCGACATGGTGCTTCAATACGTTGATCAAATTTACCCGCAGCCATTTGGTTCATAACGCGATTTGTTTCACTAATAGATAACTGTAGAGCATCAAGGAGAGTGTTAAATGCTTGAGTGCTAACGCCTATTTCATCGCTTGAATAGACTGTTGCTCGTAATGAAAAGTCACCTTGTTGTTCAACTTTTTTCATCGTATCAGCTAGTGCATGTATTGGTTTTGTGAGTGTTTTCGCAAACCAATATGCGGCAATGGTAACAATGAAAATAGTGATGAAAAGTATCACAATGAGTTGTTGGGAAAGAGTCGTTATTGACTCAAAAGCTTCTTGTTCGTCCATTTCTGCTATAAGTGCCCAGCGAACATTAAATACATTTACAGGTGCAAATGCAGATAGCACCATTTCATTGTTATAGTCATTTATAACATGCTGCCCTTTTTCATTTTTTAGTGCTTTGATTACAGATAAGGTATTTACAGTGCCTTTATTTGGGTTTCTAAATGAGCTTTCTACAGAGTGGTTTTTCGGATCAATATACGAGTCAGAGCGCATTAACCCTTCAGGGCCAACAAGGTAGGTTTCTCCGCTTTCGCCCAACCCGTCGCGTTCTTTCATAATTGAATTAATATCTTCAATCGATAATTGGGCAGCTAAAATAGCAACCATTTTACCATCAACAACAATAGGCTTTCCTATAAAGCTTGCAGGGGCATTATATGAAGGGGAGTACTGTTTATAATCTGCAAAAGCAATTTTTTGTGGGTTGCTGCTATCTTTTAATTGTCTAAATAGGTTCGCTAAATTACTTTTAGCGTAGGGACCTGTTTGCAGCGATGTTGCAAAGTCTACTTCTTTATAAACAGAGTAAACAATATTGCCATTTGCTGGGTCGATAATGAAAATATCGTAGAACTTATTTATATTAGTCATATCGCGTAGATAAGGATGATATTGGCGGTGCGCTTGCTCGTAAGAGTCTGATTGCTCGGTGGTGGTTAGTTTTTGTTTTTCACCAATTGGGTTTGGGTTATTAGCTAGATAACGAGATTGCAGCTCAATACTTTTTGGATTCATTTGCTTTAATAGAGATGCAGAAACTGTATCTGTTGGGTTTAGCTGTTTAAATTTTGGAGCAAAAGACTCTTTATAAAAGCGATTTAGAGACTCTGATGAGGTTGAAGGGGAGGTATCATTAAATCCATCTATAAACTTTGTCGCAATATTGGCCATTTCTGGATTTGCTTGCAGCGCATTAAGCTTTTTTTCAATGTTGTTAAAATAGCGTTTAACAGCGCTTTGTTTTACTTTACTCACAGCGTCTAAACGCGAATAAACCTGTTCTGTCATCGAGTTTGAAGCTGTATTAATTGCGACAATAATAATTATTGTTATTGGCACTAGGGCAACAACTAAAAAGGCGGAGATAAGTTTTTTTGTTAAGTTTAATGAATTAAAAAAGTGGTTAATTGTGAGCATTACTATGTCCCTGTAATAAGGTCTGAACCTCAAATGAGCATAGAACACAATTTGTGAAGATCTAGTTAATAATTAAAGTAATGAGTTTTTATTACAAAATAGCCAAAGCTGATACTAAGCACTTTTAATTTTAATGCAATTGCAGCATGCTTTTTTAGCGGTTTAAAAGCAATAAAGCGTAGAAGTACTTAAGTGCTCCTACGCTTTACTATTTAATTGATGTTTTAACGCTAAAAAAGCAAACGATGTTAGAGCGCGACTAAACTTTGCTCTAACATAGCTTGAATTTGCTTAACTATTTTAGCTTCGGTTTCGGGTTCAAACTGGGCAATTCGAGGAGTGTGAATATGCCCAGTCGGAATATCTGAATTTAGCTGATTACGCAGCCGAATACTGCGATACGAAATTTCGTTAGACAGGTAACCACCGCCACCGCCACGTACTGCAGTTGCCTCTTTTAATTCGTCAAAACTGCTAGGCTCAAAGTCTTTTTTGAGGGTAATAACATGATGATTATCATTAATCGCAAAAGGGCCTTTTGCCTTTAGCATAGTGCTAATAGGTAAACTAAATTCTACAAACTCAGTACCGGGTAATGGGCGGTCGTTTAAGCTTGGAATGAGCGGCGCTGTTTTGGTACCGCCATACACTATATTGGCATTGTCGGGCGCTATTACACTGCGGCGCTTACCCGGAAAGCGTTCAAGATCAAAGTCTTTACGGCCCATGCTAACGGTAACGACCATATCAACTTTATTAAGAGCGTAATAAGGGGCAAGTAAGGATTCTATAATGCCTTGATCAAAGTCTTCATAACGCACAGGCACCATTACAGTGTTTATTTCAGCACTAATCCCTTTATAGTTTATTACTTGGCCATCAAGAAGCAACGCAGCCACGCCTGATGGGTTACTTTGGTTTATATTTCTATCAAGTAAAAATGGGTCAAACCCAGTTAGTAGTATCTTTTTAGTGGTGTTTTGTGAGTAGCTTAGGTCTGTGCGACCTCGGCTTCCGTTTTCTAGCAATGTTAATAACACTGTTTGCTGCGCGGCGCTCAGCGAAAATGCAGGTTTTGTGGTACGAATTATTTTACTTGATTGTAAGCGAGCCCAATAAAGCGCGCGATCATCTAAGTTTTGCGTTGTAGCGATGCGTTTTTTTGCACTAAACCATAATCGTTTTGAGTAGTCATTAACGGCATCTACGGCTTGTGCATAGCTTGAGAGTGACTTGAATTGCTGCTCAAATTGATTAACTTCGCTGGCAAAAGCGCTTAGTACGGCTGGCATCGCTTGGCTGGCTTTTTCAATTCGCAATTCTTCTGGGGTTAGCGGTGTGTTTAAATTGGCTAAAGTACTAAAAGAAGAAAATATTAAACTTGTGGCAATCAGTGTTTTTATCATGATGTTCCTATACTAAGTCGTATTTGTTGCCTACTATCCTATGCCTAATATGTGGGTGCAAATAAAATCGTTGGTTGGTTTTATGTTGAAAGCAGTATAAAACAGGCGCTAAATCAAAAACTACGGGTATTTTATTAAAAAAGAGTCTTAACTCTGTGATGGGTTTAGCTACAATGGGGCTGTGTATTTTTTAGTTTTTTACTTTTAGGCAGCTATGCAACTTATTCAAATAGATAAAGCACGTTATCGTAAACATTTAAATCGCGTTATTGTCGGCTGTGCAGCAGGTTTAGCTGTGGGCAGTTTAGCAATTTCACAAACCTTAATTGCATTATTTCCCGATGAAAGTGGCAGTCATTTTCATTGGAACTTATTAGGCGTAATTGTTACGAGTATTGGCATAGGCTGGTTGTTAAATAAATACCGAACACATCCTTTTATGAGTGAGGTGGTGTATGTGTGGGAGCTTAAAAAAGCGCTTAATAAAACCACTCGTAAAATGGCTAAGCTAAAAACGGCGGGACGAGAAGGTAACCCCGATGCATTATTGGCGATTCAATATAGTTATGCGGGCTCACGATTATTATGGCAGCTTGACGATAACACCATCACTATGGATGATTTAGCGATTAAACAAGCCGAGTTAGATAGCGTTGCGGCCAAGTTCAACTTAACCTTAAATGCTGATGACTACAATGATGCAATTTTAAAGCAGTTTTAAAGTGGTTTTAATTTATAGGAATAACAATGAGCATAATTCTTTATGGTGTCCCGCTTTCTCCTTATGTGCGTAAAGTACGTGTGTGTTTAGCGCTTAAGCAACTGGACTATAAACTCGAAATAGTCTCGCCGTTTAATCAGCCTGACTGGTTTTTAGAAGTTAATCCGTTAGGGCGTATTCCGGCGCTAAAAGATGGCGAGTTAAACTTGGCGGATTCTAGCGTTATTTGCCAATATCTTGATGAAAAACACCTTAATTCATCGGCTTTACTCGGTGATACTATAGAGCAACGTGCAGCTGTTCGCTGGCTAGAAAAATACGCAGATTACGAGCTGGCTCCAATGACAACATTTACGGTATTTCAGCAGCGTATTATTGCTCCTACAATGCAAAAGCCAATCGATGAAGCCTTAGTGCAAAGTGCATTAAATGAAAAATTACCGCCTTTATTTGATTATTTAGAAGGTTATTTAGGGAATAACGAATTCTTTGTTGGTAACAGCTTTACTCTTGCCGACATTGCAGTGAGCTGCCAGTTAATGAATATGGAGCATGGCGGTGAGCAACTTGATGAGTCGCGCTGGCCTAAGCTTGCTACTTTACATAGCCGTGTAAAACAGGGGACCGCTATGCAGAGCATGCTTGAAGGCGAACAAAAAATATTAGCTTCATTAAAATAACGTTCATCACCGATTTTTAGCAAAGCTTAGGGAGCCATAAGTGAAAAAAGTACTGATTGTTTGTTTAGGTAATATTTGTCGATCTCCGACGGCTGAGGCGGTATTAAAAGCTCGCGCTAAAAAGTTAGATATTGATCTGCTAGTGGACTCGGCAGGGACTATTGGTCATCACGAAGGTAATCAACCAGATAGGCGCTCAATGCAGGCTGGTGAAAAACGCGGTTATAGTTTTAAAGGTATTTTTTCGCGCAAGGTGCGTAGTAGTGATTTTAGCGAGTTTGACCTTATTTTAGCAGCCGATAAACAAAACCTGTCGGATTTAACCGCACGTTGCCCTGAACATTTGCAGTACAAGCTTGCGTTGTTTTTAGAGTATGGCGAGCAAGCACAAAGCGCAATTCCCGATCCTTACTATGGCGGTGATGATGGCTTTGAAAAGGTACTTGATTTAATAGAGGCCGCCAGCGATAACATTTTAGCTAAGTTAAAATAGCTATAATGATAAATTAAAAGGCGCTTGAAGCGCCTTTGGTATGTTATTAACGGTTTACTTTAAAGTCGAGCTGTACTTTGGAAGTTGCTGCAACCGCTTTTCCATGCTCAAACTTAGGAGCATAGCGCCATTGCGCTAATGCTTCTACTGCTGATTTTTCAAAGGCCACGCCACCCTCAGAACTAATTACTTGCGGATTTTTTACAAAGCCAGACTCATCTACTTGAAACTCCATAACTACACTGCCATCTTTACTAAATCGCGCTTTGTTTTTAGGGTATTTAGGGTTAACGCGGTATAGCGGCGTTTGCTCTTGGCTTTCTTTCCACGGCACCATTTTAGCAATCGCGATACAGTGCTTAGTGGCTTCATCGCTTTTGCCTTTTTTTTCATACAAGCCAATTAATCTTGAGTGTGCGGTAAGCTCAGCGCTGTGATCGTAACTTAAGTTTTCATCAAACACCTTTACTACGCGATTAAGCCGTTCAATTGCTTGATCGTATCTTTTTCTACCCTCAGCAAACGACGCCATTAAAAAGTCAGCTTTTATTTGTTCAACCGAGTTTTTAGGTAAGTTAGCCTGGTAATACTCATCGGCCTCTTCCAAGTAGTTTTTAGCTTCACGGTATTTTTCGTAGCTGAATTTATTGGCTAATATGGTTGCCGCTTCTAATTTCATATCGGCCAAAAATTTAGGTTTATTTTCTGTATTTGCTATTGCAATTACTTGATCTAAATAATAGTCCGCTTTTTGAGCTGAGGGGGCAAAATTAGCCATACCAACTAAAGAATCAACGGTTTCTAACGATTTGTTACCATGGTTGTTAACTGAAATAGTGTAGGCTTGTTGATATAGTGAAAAACGTTTTTCAATCCATTTTTTACCATAGCCATTAATTGATTTAGCATAGTTTATAGCTAAGTTTGCGGTGTTATCTGAATTATCACCGTAAACAGCTTTACCTAATGTGTAGGCCTGCTCCGCGGCTTGTTGCATATTTTTCTTGGTTTTAACCGCATTTAAGTAATTTTGATACGCGTCGTTAAAAACGGCTTGAGCGTTACTTGCTTGTTCGGCAAATGACATGGTGCTTAATACAGATAAACTTAAGCCCATCAGTAATACACGTTTATTTAGTTTCATAATGATCCCTATTATTTGTCGGTGGTAAATTAGCAAATCCTTATGTGTATGTCATCATTTTAGGTAAACCAAGGTAAATATTCGTTGCTAATATATTTATGCTTACATATTGAAAATAGCCGCTGTCGTCGCAATATATTTGACATTACTTAGGGTGTACTACGATCCAATTTTGAACTTTTGTGATATTATCACTTTATCGTGTCGTAGTTTTTTAATATTTGGATTGGTCGTGGCGCAAGTAAGAGCAAGAGTCCAGCTTAATGTTGGCAAAAATAGTGATATTCCTGCAGAAATTATCTCGTTTAGTGGCTTAAAAGATGGCCAAGAGCATGTTGCTTTAGTATTTAATAACGCCGATACCCAGCAAGGTGTCCCACTTATTCGTATGCATTCTGAATGTTTAACCGGTGATGTATTTCATTCGTCACGCTGTGATTGTGGTGAGCAGTTAAACGAGTGTATTGAAATGATGCATGAGCAGGGCGGTATTTTACTTTATTTACGCCAAGAAGGGCGTGGTATTGGTTTATATAATAAAATTGATGCGTATGTACTGCAATCACAAGGTATGAATACTTACGAAGCTAATAACCATTTAGGTTTTGCTGATGACTTACGTGACTTTTCAGATGCAGTGTTAATGCTCAATGCGCTTAATTTAAAGCACGTTAAATTAATGACTAATAACCCTAAAAAGCTCAATGCATTAAAAGATGCAGGTATAGAAGTTGATTCTGTTGTGGGTACTCATGCTCACATTAAAGCTGGGCTTTCAGGTAATAAAGCGTATTTAGAGACAAAGATTAAGCATGGCTCTCACATGCTAGATATTAAGAAAATTAAAAAACCTTAGGGTCTGTTGACCTTTCA
>NZ_PNDI01000147.1:0-278 GCF_005887465.1 Pseudoalteromonas sp. S1610
CACCATAAGGTCGCGCAATTTGATCACCAGTAGAGAACTGAACGTTCCCTGTATCTATTTGGTCTCGAATACCGCATATACGTTGATGAAAAGTAGGTTCAGTAATATCACGCTGTGGTATAGATATAATCTCCCCAGAGCTAGAGTCGGTGCCGCTGCGTGTAATTAACGCATCAGACACAGCTTCGTTTATATGCTTTTTATAACGCCTAATAAACGGGTGGCGGTTTACTGTGCTTTTGGTTTTTCAATTTAAACTCCTGTCGATAAAATTCTCC
>NZ_PNDI01000148.1:0-308 GCF_005887465.1 Pseudoalteromonas sp. S1610
AGTGTATCGATGCCATGTTAGCTATAAAAGCAATAATATTTCCTTTTACGATGAATACAGTTAAAGTAGTACCATTGATGAGCAAGCAATGAACATGTTCAAAGAAGGGAGTCTTGAGCATGAATAAGCGCACTTAGCCGCGCAATTTATAACTCAACAGGGCGTTGACGGTGTTCGGATAAGTGTGTGGCCGCCAAATGCTGCCAGCGTGTCTGTGATTGGTGAAGTTAACGATTGGCAGTCCAATCGTCAAATTATGCGATTTCATACGGCCAGTGGTGTATGGCAGGATTGTATCCCGGAGCAGG
>NZ_PNDI01000149.1:0-278 GCF_005887465.1 Pseudoalteromonas sp. S1610
CACGAACTCAACCAAAGACGCTTATGGCACCCAACACACCCCACTGCACCTCCTCACGCTATACAAATTCAATGATGAACACAAATAGCCAACTTAAAAAGAAAGCGATTATTTCTTTATCAGCGCCCGCAGCAACCTGGTTATCTGAGTAAACGATTAGCCAAAACCAAAGCCGATGTAGCCAAGGGGAGTCCCATCAATGTTCCTAGATGTACCCCGTCAACTAGCTGTAGCCCCCAAGATGGCGGAGTAGTTTTTTTCCTTCTGTCGCGTAAGCG
>NZ_PNDI01000150.1:0-216 GCF_005887465.1 Pseudoalteromonas sp. S1610
GGGGGGGGGGGGGGGGGGGGGGGGGGGGGGGGGGGGGGGGGGGGGGGGGGGGGGGGGGGGGGGGGGGGGGGGGGGGGGGGGGGGGGGGGGGGGGGGGGGGGGGGGGGGGGGGGGGGGGGGGTGGGGGGGGGGGGGGGGGGGGGGGGGGGGGGGGGGGGGGGGGGGGGGGGGTGGGGGGGGGTGGGGGGGGGGTGGGGGGGGGGGGGGGGTGGGGGG
>NZ_PNDI01000151.1:0-277 GCF_005887465.1 Pseudoalteromonas sp. S1610
GATGCTGAATATTTAGAAATTGATTACGATCCGCTGCAATTTATATTAAACGATCTTAACCCGGATCTTGTTCTATACGATGCTGGCGTTGATATTTGGCAAGAGGATGGCGTAGGCAAACTGGATATTAGTTCGCAAGGGATAGAAAAGCGCGAACACTTAGAGCGTAAACGCTGCCTTGCAAATAATACTCCTGTTGCGACTGTGATTGGTGGAGGCTATGACACAGATCATCAGCGCCTAGCAAAGCGCCATGGCAGTGTTCTTGCGCACGCGG
>NZ_PNDI01000152.1:0-303 GCF_005887465.1 Pseudoalteromonas sp. S1610
ATAGATATAATTTGTTTCCCACTTATTAACTTTTTTGCTAGTTACCTTATTCCATAAGGCATAGAGGTAGTGCTTGTGCTGCTTATTATTATGGGCTTAGGCGGTAGCGTAGGCGGTTTAGTAGGGCAGTCGGTGAACGATTTTTCAAAACAGTGACCTGTATTTTAGGCTCAATTTAAAGAAGAAGTTGTATGGTTGGTTGATGTGGCCACGCAATACAATATCTTAATTAATAAAGAGCAAATTTTGTGTATGTTTGCCCCTGGCAAAATGGGTGATGTTGCCACCAATAAGCTAACGTGG
>NZ_PNDI01000153.1:0-329 GCF_005887465.1 Pseudoalteromonas sp. S1610
CATTTATATAAGTAAAGCCAGTAGCAAAGTCATCCAGCGAAATACCAAAACCAAAAATTCGGAATCTAATTAACGTTTCTAACTGAGGGTAGCTTGAAACGGCAGGTTGTTCGGTTATTTCAACAACCACATCACTGGGACGCACGCCGTGCTTTTGTAATAGCAGTAATAAATTATTAGGTCAGTTAAAATCATTTAACAGGCAGGCCCACATATTAAATGACAACTTTAAGCGATCTCCCAATTGGTCTTTCAGCAGTTTTAAGTCACTGCAGGCTTTTTCAAACAGCGTAAAAGTAATGTCATTGATAAAATCACATTGCTCTGCA
>NZ_PNDI01000154.1:0-260 GCF_005887465.1 Pseudoalteromonas sp. S1610
AATGAAATAGCTGCAACAGGTGAGTGATTAACAGGGTAAACAATAACTGAATCACTTACAATTCACGTATAAACAACTTCAGCCGAGTTCGCGCCTTTATCGGCTGTAGCTAAAGCACTAATTTGATCTTCGCCCGCAAAACCTAGCCAGTTAACAATAAACGGCGCAGTGTTATCAACCGCAATGGAAGTACCGTCTATAAAAAACTCCACACCAGCAACCGAGCCAGCTGAATCAGTTGCTTTCGCCAAAATAACAAC
>NZ_PNDI01000155.1:0-311 GCF_005887465.1 Pseudoalteromonas sp. S1610
AATTTTTTGCGACCGAAAGCAGTAAAAATAACTCAGCCTTGGTATACCTGGGTAGTTAAAAGTAAAAAGTCGCGCTTGAGCGGCTGGAAAGCCGCTAACCTGTTATACACCGCAGTAACAACCTATCACGCTTAAAGTTACTTATTTAATGTTAATATGTTTTAACGCATCGCGATTTGACCTGCAGATTAATTGTCCCTAATAGGAACGTTAATGGGCTATGCCAAGTAATAAGGAATAACTATTTTAAGTCTAAAAAAAGAGAAAAAGCGATTTAAGGGTTAGTTTAAATTGAGCTATGTAGCATTGCT
>NZ_PNDI01000156.1:0-260 GCF_005887465.1 Pseudoalteromonas sp. S1610
GATGTATTTGCTGATACTCAGTATCAAACATCACTGTGGCATTACTTTGTTGCTCAAGGTCTTTTATTAGCGCAAAGCTAATAATATAGTTTTCAGCTATGTGCCCTAAATGCTCAAGCTCAAGAGGCACGTTATTAAAGCTTATTTTTCCAAAGCTGTCTGCAACCCGTACATCCATGTGCGTATAACCACAAGAACGCTCAGCTATTATGTGTCGCCATACATTTAATAGCTCCAGTAAGGTCAGGCTGGCAATACTT
>NZ_PNDI01000016.1:0-13151 GCF_005887465.1 Pseudoalteromonas sp. S1610
CGATTCCGGGTCGAGGCACCATTTATTATAGTAATGGTGTTTAAGTAAATAAATTAAACATTTTTACGCGTGCCTTAGCACACAGTTTTGTGTGCCGACTTAGCTCAGCTGGTAGAGCAACTGACTTGTAATCAGTAGGTCAACCGTTCGACTCGGTTAGTCGGCACCATTTATTTAAATTAAGTGTTTTATTAACATTTAATTAGCACTGTTTAAGTGCCTCGATAGCTCAGTTGGTAGAGCAGAGGATTGAAAATCCTCGTGTCCCTGGTTCGATTCCGGGTCGAGGCACCATTTATACAAAGCCTCGCACATGCGGGGCTTTTTTGTTTCTGAATTTAGCTTAGCCATTGTTCGGCATAGAACTACGTTCGATTATAAAATACATCCTTGTATTTTCCCCTTCGGGCCATCTTTCAGATGTTAAAAATTGTTCCTGACAATTTTTTGCCGGGTCGAGGCACCATTAATACAAAGCCTCGCACATGCGGGGCTTTTTTGTTTCTGAATTTAGCTTAGCCATTGTTCGGCATCGAACTACGTTCGATTATAAAATACATCCTTGTATTTTCCCCTTCGCGCCATCTTTCAGATGTTAAAAATTGTTCCTGACAATTCTTTGCCGCTTTAGCTGGTGTAATGCCAACAGCAAACCCTGCCGTCTTTTCTATATCTACTTTTTAAGAGTTTCAATTAATTCTTTGGTTAAAGGTTAGCTTACTCATTTATTTGTGAATATTACGTTAGTGCTTGGCGTATTAAATACACTTATAAACTAATCGCAAGCTATGTAATGTTATGTAAAGTCAATTGAGCAACGTTTGTTAAAGTGATTGAATAACATTCATAAATAGCACTAATCAGGTTTAAACATGATGTGGCAATATAAGCCATCTTTATTAGCAATAAGCATTATAGTGTTGAGCGGTTGTGCGAGTAACTTAAACCAATCGCAGCGCGAACAAACTCCAAATAATTTACCACAGCAGTGGCAACAACAAGCATCAAGTTCTGTATTAAAAGTGGATGATGAATGGTTAACTCAACTACACACGCCATTACTTAATAAATACGTAAAACAAGCGCTTAAAAACAACCAACAACTATTACAAACCAGCTATGATGTCGCTATTACTAAGCAGCAACTAATAGCAACCGGAACAGCTCTTTGGCCTAGTTTAGATTTATCTTCGCGTACTAGCCGCAGTAAAGGTAACCGGCCTGTTAGCTATAATAATGCCAGCTCTGTCAGCTTAAACTTAAATTACGAAGTTGACTTATGGGGTAAGCTGTCAGATTCAAAACGAGAAGCTAACCTTTCATATTTAGCGCAAAAAGCGCGTTTTGAACAAGCTAAACAACAACTCGTTTCAGATGTTGTTCAAGGTTGGTTTGATGTTGTGTCTGCGCAGCAGCTGCTTGATTTATACAAACGCCGTGAAGAAAATGCTAAGCAAAATCTCGATATAATTGAATCGGGTTACCGCCAAGGTATAAACGAAGCGCTCGATGTTTATTTAGCCCGCAATGAGCTAAATAACGAACGCTCACGCATTGCCACTCAAACAGCGAGCCTATCAAGTGCAGCGCGAGTGCTTGAACGCTTACTAGGTGAGTACCCAAAAGGGGCTATTGCAGCAAGTACTGACTTACCGGTTGTTGATACCGAAATTCCAGTTGGTATTCCTTCAGAGCTCATTACTCGAAAGCCTGCATTACTTGCTAGTTGGTACGAGTTATTAGCTAGTGATGCGTCACTGGCTTATGCGCATAAACAGCGCTTTCCGAGTTTAAATTTAACTGCAAGCTTAAGTGATAGTACAGATCGAGTGAGTGATTTGTTTTCTCCTTCAAGCCTCGCATGGTCTTTACTCGGAAGTATTTCGGCACCTATTTTTGAGGGAGGGCGTTTACAAGCCAATGAAGAGATAGCGCGTCTGAATACTCAAAAGCAAGAGCAACAATACTTGCAAACTCTGTACGATGCATTTGCTGATGTAGAAAATGCAATATCGCAGCAGCAGTCTTTAAAAGCGCAGTACACCAGTACCCTTGAAGCAAAAAAAAATGCACTTGCGGCCGAGCAGTTATCGTTTGAGCAATATCAAAGTGGCTTGGTCACTTACACCACAGTATTGGATGCACAAGGGCGCTCGTTCGATGCGCAAAGTTCATTAATACAAATTAAAAACCAATTAATCGCAAATAGAATTAACCTACATGTTGCCCTTGGTGGTGATTTTGAAAAACCGTCAAGCGACTTAAAGAGCAATAACGATGAACACTAAAACAGCTAAAATTATTATTCCAGCCGCGGTTGTTGTTACCGCTCTTTTAATTGTATTTTTTATTAAGAGTAATCCGCCAGAGGCGAGACGCTTTAGTTCAGCACCAAAAGCAGCAATTAGTGTGTCTGTACTTGAGCTTGTGCCTCAAAGTTATCAAGTAATGATAGACAGCTACGGTACGGTAAAACCTCGAACACAAAGCTTACTTGTTGCTCAAGCATCTGGGCAAATAATTGAAGTGAGCGATGAGTTTAGAGAAGGTGGTTTTTTTGAAAAAGGCGACGTGTTATTAAAGCTAGATGATAGAGATCATCAGGCAGAGGTTAAATCTGCTCAAGCTAATTTACTCACAGCAGAGCAAAGCTTATTAGAAGAAAAGGCCCGCGGGCAACAAGCACTAACTGATTGGAAGCGCCTTGGTGGTTCAAGCCAAGCCAGCAGCTTGGTATTACGTGAGCCGCAATTAGCAGCTGCGCAAGCACAAGTGCTATCGGCTCAAGCTGCTCTTGAAAAAGCTGAGCTTGATTTAGAACGGACAAAGGTTACTGCACCTTATGCTGGGCGCATACTGAGTCGTAGTGTCGATTTAGGTCAAGTAGTGAGTAACAATACCCAACTTGCCACTATTTACGCTATTGATAGTGTTGAAATTCGCTTACCAATAAAAAATAAAGACCTTTCGTTTGTTAACCTGCCAGAGCAATACCGTGATGGTGCTAAAAACCAAGCGGGTTCGTTAGTTAAATTTAGTTCTGATTTAGTGGGTGAGCAAACATGGCAAGGCCAACTTGCACGCACTGAAGGCGCTATTGACGAAAACGCGCAGCAACTTTACGTGGTAGCAAAAATAGACGACCCATATAAATCAACCGCCAGTAATCAGTATCCAATTAAAATAGGGCAATACATTAAGGCGCAAATAGCGGGTAAAACAGTGCAAAATACGTTGATCATTCCTAACAGCACAATTTATCAAGGTGCTTATGTTTATGTGGTTGAAGGTGATGTATTAAAGCGTAAAAACGTTACTTTTGCATGGCAAAACGCCAATCAAGCAATGATCAAAACCGGTTTAAAAGCGAACGATAAATTAGTTGTCACGCCGCTAGGTCAAGTAAGCTCAGGCACTAAAGTGAGTATTTTAGGTGCACAGCCAAAAGAAAAAGTACCTAAAAATAAGCGCCCGACTCGTGAGCAGCTAGAGCAAAAAGCAAAAGAGCTTGGTATTAGTGTTGAAGAGTTAATAAAAAATCGTCGCGCGGCCAAGCAAGGAGATAAAGCATGATTGCTTGGTTTACCAAAAACCATGTTGCTGCCAACTTATTGTTAGTAACTTTGTTGTTGTCGGGACTATTTAGTTTATCGAGTAAAATACCACTTGAAGTATTTCCGTCCTTTGAAACCGATATGATAAGCGTAGGTGTTAGCTTGCGTGGTGCAACCCCTGAAGATGTAGAGCAGGGCGTAACTATTCGTATTGAAGAAGCGGTGCAAGACTTAGAGGGAATTAAACAAATATTTAGCCGCTCGTCAGAGGGCTCAGGCTCTGTAACTATTGAGGTTGAAAGCGGTTACGATCCTCGTGAGTTATTAGCTGATATTAAAAGTCGAGTCGATGCGATTAATACATTTCCTGGCGATGCAGAAAAACCGATTGTTGCGCTGGCTGAGCGCAAAAGAGAAGTAATAGCTGTTACTGTATCAAGCGATTATGGCGAAAAAGAAACGCGTGAATATGCCGAAAAAGTGCGAGATCAAATACTGCGTTTGCCTAACGTAACGCAGGTAGAGCTAAGTGGTGTACGAGACTACGAGTTAGCTATTGAAGTTGGCCAAGATACACTTCGCCAATATAGCCTAAGCCTTGCGCAAATATCGAGTGCTATTGCTAATTCAAGTTCTGATATTTCTGCCGGTAACTTAAAAACAGAAGGTGGCGATGTACTAATTAGCTCAAAAGGGCAGGCTTATCGTAAAGATGAATTTGCCAGCATAGTAGTAAAAAACCAAGCCGACGGAACGATTATCCGCTTAGGTGATATTGCTACAATTAAAGACGATTTTGAAGAAACGCCAGTACGCACCCGTTTTAATGGTAAGCAAGCGGCGTTTATAGACGTTTACCGAATTGGCCCGCAAAGCGCGATAACCGTGGCAGACGATGTTAAAAACTACATTGAAGAACAGCAAGCCACGCTACCACAAGGTTTTAAACTAAGTTATTGGGACGACGATTCAGAGCTAGTTAAAAGCCGTATCGCCACCTTAACCAGTAATGCTTTACAGGGTGGTATTTTAGTACTGGCACTACTCACGCTATTTTTACGCCCAGCAATTGCATTTTGGGTGTTTATTGGTATTCCTGTATCGTTTATGGGCGCATTTATCGCGATGCCAATTTTTGGTGTAACGTTAAATATAATGAGCTTATTCGGCTTTATTTTAGTACTTGGTATTGTAGTAGATGACGCCATAGTAACCGGCGAAAACGTGTATACCCATTTAAAAACGGCAAAATCCGGTGAGCAGGCTGCTATATTGGGTACTCAAGAAGTTGCGACTCCGGTTACCTTTGGTGTACTGACTACCGTTGCTGCCTTTTTACCTTTAGCATTTATTGAAGGGGCGCGCGGCGCCTTATTTGCACAAATTCCGGTAGTGGTTATTCCAGTTTTATTGTTTTCGCTAATTGAATCTAAATTTGTATTACCAGCACATTTAAAATACATAAAACTACGCCACCAAAAAGGTGAACCATCTAAGCTTGAAGCGATTCAACAACGCTTTGCTGATGGCTTTGAAAGTGCAATTTTAAAATATTACCAACCTATATTAAACACTGCTTTACGCCATAAACTAGCAACGGTTAGTTTATTTGTGGGGGTATTTTTTATTATTTTAACCATGATCACCAGTGGTTGGACTAAGTTTATCTTTTTCCCACGAATTCCTAGCGAAACTGTACGAGTCAATCTAACACTGCCAACAGGTACACCGTTTGAAGTAACCAATAAATACGTGATTGATATGTCTGAAAAAGCGCAGCAATTACAAGACAAATATCGCGATCCTAATACAGGCGAAAGCGTTATTTTAAATATATTAGCCACTACTGGCGGACGCGGTGGCGCGTCTAACTCCGGAGCGGTACGCTTTGAGATTACACCTGCTGAGCAGCGTGAGTCAGATATAGGTTCGCGAGAGCTTGCTAGTGAATGGCGCGATTTAATTGGTGTTATTCCTGGCGCTGAAAGCCTAACATTTAGAGCTGAAATTGGCCGAAGTTCAGACCCAATAGACGTTCAACTAAGTGGTACTTCACTAACAATATTGCAAGATGTAGCTGATAATATTAAAAATCGTTTAGCAACGTACCCAACGGTGTTTGATATTGCTGACAGTATGTCTGACGGTAAAGAAGAGTTGCGTATAGAGCTTACGCAACAAGGTTTGGCGCTTGGTTTAAACCGTGTAAATGTGGCAGGACAAGTGCGTAATTCGTTTTTTGGCTCGCAGGTTCAGCGTATTCAACGCGGACGAGACGACGTGCGTGTAATGGTTCGTTTACCTATTGATGAGCGCCGCTCTGTAGCTGATTTACAAAACATACTAATAAGCACTCCCGATGGCGGTTCTGTGCCATTGTCGCACGTGGCAACACTTACGGCAGGACAAAGCCCATCAACCATAAACCGTATTGATCGTTATCGCACACTAAACGTGACGGCTGATATTGAAAAAAACAACACCAACATGACGGTGCTTCAAGCCGACCTAGCACAATATTTAGACGAGTTAATGCAGCAATACCCAGGTGTTGATTACAAACTCGAAGGTGAAGCCAAAGAGCAAAGAGAGTCGTTTGGCTCATTGGCTTGGGCGTTAGTGTTTGTGTTTTTTATAATTTATGCGTTATTGGCCATTCCGTTTAAGTCATACATGCAACCAATTATTGTTATGAGTGTTATTCCATTTGGCATGATTGGCGCAGTAGTAGGGCACTGGATAATGGGTATGGATTTAACAATTATGAGCCTACTAGGTATGCTTGCGTTAATAGGGGTTGTAGTGAACGATTCGCTTGTATTAGTGGATTTCATTAATAAAAAACGCAGCGAAGGTGGCGATTTAATAGAGGCAGTTAAACTTGCTGGCGCATCGCGCTTTCGCCCAGTTATGCTCACCAGTTTAACCACTTTTATAGGTTTAATGCCGCTGCTGTTTGAAAAGGCGACTCAGGCGCAGTTTTTAATACCTATGGCAGTAAGCTTAGGATTTGGGATTATATTTGCGACTTTTATAACCTTATTACTTGTTCCCGTTAACTATATGCTGATGGAGCGCTTTCAAGGTTGGTTTAAGTAGTGTTAGGCATTAAAAAGACAAAGGGATAGGTGTTAGAAATAAGTTTAATATCGGGCTGTGGAAACGCAGTTCGATATATTTAAAGACGAAAGATAGGGAATATTTAGTTATAAAGAAATGCTTGATAACCTAAGCTATAAAGGAAGGTGTTCCCCGAGAATGCGGTGCCCGGTGTCAGTCCTGAAACCTTGAGGTTTCAGGGCGGAAATCTGCGGTTTACCGTAGGCTTCTCGGTACATGCCGAGCTTGCACAATAGTAAACGAACAAAAATCCTGGTATAAAATTTATCGGCTCAGGGACTTAACCAAGCTCCTGCACCCCAGGGAACAAATTTAGTATATAAGACATATTCCAATCCTTAAACCCCAATCGTAAAAAATTAAACTGTTCGCTCAGTTTTCCTCCAAATTTAATCTTGTATTTACTTTTAAGATTGCTTTTTGAACTCAATTTGCTTTTCAATCGCTTGCTTTTGACCTCAGTCATAGAATTCATTGGAGTTGCTTTTTATCGAGTGGTAGCATTGCTTTAATTAGCAAAGCGAAGACGTCATTATGAATAACTTACCAGATTACGAAAAAGCCCAACTTCTTTTAGAGAAAAATGAAATATTTGTATCACCCGCAGAAGCGCATGGCGTTATTAGCGGCTTACTTGCTTGTGGGCTAAGCATTGACGATAAAGAATACTTAGGCTTACTGAGCGATGTATTTAATGATGGCGAGTCGTTTAGCAACGATTTAAAACAGTTTTTTGGCCAAATTTATCAACAAGTGGTTGAAAGTTTTAATAACGAAGAGTTTCAATTTGACTTGTTTTTACCTAGTGATGACGAAACACTCATCGATCAGGCCAACGGGCTCGTATCATGGGTAGCTGGGTTTATGTTGGGCTTTGGCTTAAAGCAAAAAGACTATGGCAAGCTGTCGGCAGATGTAAAAGAAGTGATCAGTGACTTTAGCGAAATTACACGCCTAGATACAACCTTTGAAGAAACCGAAGAAGATAGCCAAGCACTGCATGAAGTGATTGAGTACGTCCGCGTATCGGCGCTATTGTGTTTTGCTGAGCTAGGCAAAGAGCAAAATCCACAAAGCAACAAAAAAACACTGCATTAATTGAGCAACACAATAAAAGTAATGGGTTAGTTATTAATGGTTGAAATACAAAAGTCAGAGTTTAAAGCGCGCCGCGAGCGTTTATTGGCGGCAATGGATAATAACAGTATTGCTATAATTCCCGCTGCAACAGAGCTCACGCGTAGCCGTGATACTCATTATCCGTTTCGACAAGACAGTGACTTTTTTTACTTAACTGGTTTTAACGAACCCGATGCCGTGTTGGTGCTTTGCAAAAACAGTGATACACCCTCACTATTATTTTGTTTAGATAAAGACAAACTTGCAGAGGTATGGCACGGCAGACGCATTGGTTTTGAAAAAGCACAAAGCGAATACTTATTCGACAAAACTTATGCACTTAGTGAGCTAAATGAACAATTATTGAATTTGGTGAACGGCCAACAGATTTTATTTTATGCACAAGGGACGTATCCTGCCTTTGATGGCAAAGTATTTTCAATGCTTAACACTTTGCGCAGTGCCCCTAAAAAAGGGGATACCGCACCGAGTACAATTAAAGATATTCGCCCTTTATTGCATGAAATGCGCTTATTTAAATCGCCAGGCGAAATTAACATTATGCGTGAAGGCTGTGAAATAAGCGCTCGAGCACATATGCGAGCCATGCGTTTTTCCCACGTTGGCGCAACCGAGTTTCAATTAGAGGCAGAGCTTCATCATCACTATGCAATGAACGGTGCGCCACATCCTGCTTATGGCACTATTGTTGGCAGTGGCGATAACGCCAATATTTTGCACTACACCCAAAATAGCGATGTATTGAACAATGGCGACTTAGTGCTGATTGATTCAGGCTGTGAGCTACAAGGCTACGCCGCCGATATAACGCGTACTTTCCCCGTTAACGGTAAATTTAGCACTGAGCAAGCTGCGCTTTATAATATTGTACTCAAAGCACAAGAAGTCGCTTTTAGCGAGATAAAACCCGGTGGCCTTTTATCTCAGGCAAATACACTCGCTATGCAAGTACTAACCCAAGGGTTACTCGATTTAGGTATTTTAACCGGCGATTTTGATGAGTTAATGGCACAAGGTGCCTGTAAAGAATACTACATGCATGGTCTTGGTCACTGGTTAGGACTTGATGTTCATGATGTGGGTGATTATAAGGTTAATGACCAAGAGCGTGTCTTAGAGCCGAGTATGGTGCTAACCATTGAGCCCGGGCTGTATATTAGTAAAGACGCAAATGCGCCTCAAAAATACCAAGGTATAGGTATTCGTATTGAAGATAACTTATTAGTAACTGATTCAGGTCACGACAACTTAACCATTAGTGTGCCTAAAACAATTAGTGAAATAGAAGCGCTAATGCAAAGCGCTAAAAACGCATAAGCTTGGAGATAAAAGTGGCTAAGCAGTTTGATGTTGTAGTAATTGGTGGTGGTTTAGTTGGCGCAAGTTGTGCTCTAAGTATAAGTAAAAAAAATCCCAGCTTAAATATTGCTGTAATTGAAGCAAATCGAGTAACCACTGATTATCATCCAAGCTTTGATGACAGAAGTATCGCACTTGCCCAGCAGTCGGTAGAGTATTTACAAAGCCTCAATTTATTTGAAATGAACGCTCCCTATGCTGCGGCCATAAAAAAAGTGAGTGTGTCAGACAAAGGGCACTTTGGTAAAACCCATATACAGTGTGATGAGTTTGCAAAACCCTCATTAGGTTATGTGGTAGAGGTAAACCCATTTGGCAGAGCGCTGCATCAGCGTTTAATGCAATCAAACATATCGCTTTTTTGCCCAGATAGCGTAACAGCGATAAAACAAAACGCCGATAGTAATGAACTTACATTACAAAGTAGCGAAAAACTCAGTGCTAAGCTGTTGGTGATTGCCGACGGTGCACAGTCGCCAACTCGTAATTTATTAGGGCTCGGCTTCAATACTCAGCCTTATAAACAAGGTGCGATTATTGCCAATATAGAAGTCGCTGGTGGACACCATCATCAGGCGTTTGAGCGGTTTACCCAAAATGGCCCAATGGCTTTATTACCCATGAGTAATAACCGCTATTCGTTAGTATGGTGTATGCGCCAAGAACATATTGAGCAGTATATGTCGCTAAGTGAACCAGACTTTATAAGTGCGCTGCAAACTGCCTTTGGTTATCGTGCAGGACAGTTTATAAAAGTCGGTATGCGCGCTAGCTACCCTCTAGTTTATGGGCAAATAGAATCGTTAACGACGCACCGCACAGTGGTGATAGGCAACGCGGCACACGCAATTCATCCTATTGCAGGACAAGGCTTTAATTTAGGGTTGCGAGATGTACAAGTGCTGAGTAACTTAATTGCAAACAGTGAACATGATTTAGGTAGCTATGCTTTTACTCGTCAATATTCAATCAAGCGCCGTGATGATATAAAAACCGTAATGACATTGACCGATGCCTTGGTTCGACTTTTTTCAAATTCATCACGGGTGTTAGCGCTTGGTCGAAGTATTGGGCTATTTTCAATGGATTTATTCCCTGCATTAAAAGCCCCATTAGCAAAACAATTAATGGGTCAAGTTAAACAAGGTACACGTTTATGAAACAAGTACAGGTTTGTATAGTGGGTGGTGGCTGCGTTGGGTTAACGCTGGCGCTCGGGCTTGCTAAAGCGAATATTAGCGTGGCTGTGTTAGATGCTGCGCCAACTCAAGCTTCACCTAGCGATGATTATGGCTTACGAGTTAGTGCACTAAGTATTGCCAGCCAGACCTTACTGGAGCAATTAAATGTATGGCCACACATAATAGCTGAGCGTGCTTGTGCTTATACGCACATGGATGTACGCGATGCCGACAGCTTTGGAAAAATAACCTTTAATAACGAGCAACTTGAGCTTGAGCATTTAGGGCACATTGTTGAAAACGATATTATTCGCTTTGCGCTAATAAAAGAGCTTGAGCAACAAAGTAATGCCACAGTGATGTTTGATACTGAGTATCAGCAAATACATCAAAGTGAGTCTGATGTATTTATTAATTTAAAAACTGGCGAACCTATTATTGCTAAGTTGCTGGTGGCGGCGGATGGGGCAAATTCAGCGATTCGTAAACAGTTTAATATGGCGCTGAGCTTTAAAGATTACGATCACCATGCGTTAGTAGCGACAGTTAAAACCAAAGAGTCACATGCAAATACCGCACGCCAAGTATTTTTACCAACGGGGCCACTAGCGTTTTTACCACTAAGCGATGAGCATACTCATTCAATTGTGTGGTCAACCAGCCCCAATCATTGCGATGAATTGTTAGCAATGGACGACACCGCCTTTAATAAAGCAGTTATGGCTGCCATAGATGGCCAATGTGGTTTATGTGAAGTGCAAAGTAAGCGCGTCGCGTTCCCACTTAAAATGCGTTACGCCCAACGATGGGTTAATGACAAGGTGGTGTTAATGGGCGATGCAGCGCATACCATTCATCCATTAGCAGGGCTCGGTATGAACCTGGGCCTAAAAGATGCCGCTTATTTAATTGAGCTACTAAGTCAAGACGCCAAAGAATTTGCCAGTACGCGCACACTGCGTGATTACGAGCGCACCCGTAAGCTCGACGCACAAAAACACATCGCCATGATGCAAGGGCTAAAAGAGCTATTTGAAGGTGCAAACCCAGTTAAAAAGCTGATTCGCGGAGTCGGGCTATCGCTGGTTGATAATCTTGGGCCTATAAAGCACCTGTTCGCCAAAGAAGCGATAGGGAAGTGATAAAGACAAGCAGTCAGTTTTTAGCTATCAGCTTTCAGCCAAAGAAAAACCGATGTTTAGTTTAAACATCGGTTTTTTTGTTTATAGGCTAATGTCTTTAAAAAGCTATGCTTTTCACGCGAGCAAGCTCGGCGTTTACAATAAACCTTAATACCGAGTTTGGTTCTAATTGTAGGCGTACAGCTTGCTGACGCGACGAGCGAAGCTCGTAATGCTTTTAAATTAATGAGCTACAAATTTTCTTGTGCTTCATTCACCATATCTTTGAGCGCATCAACTAACATTGGATCTCGCGAGTTTTGTTTAGCAAGTTTTAGTGCGTTTTTCATACTGGTAACGGCTTCTTTAAACTGTTTGTCAGCAGTGTAACCTTGCGATAATCGCATGTGGGAGTATGCAGCATTAGGATAATCGCTAGTAAAGCGTTTAAGTGTGGAAATAGCTTTTTTAGTGTTACCAAACTTTTGCTGACTATGCGCAAACTCTACGTACACATCTTGTGGAATTTTAAGCTCAAATCCGTACTTATCGCTCAGTGCTTGGTAATAACCGGTAATCAATGATACATCCGCAAATTTTCCGTGCTCGTCAGTCACTTTAAATATTAGGTCGCTAAATAAGTGAATTAAGCTATCGCTAAGTGCTGGAAGTATGGTGCCCATATGAGTAAAAGAGGAGTAATGCTTATATTCCCATTTTAGCTGCGTGGGCATTTGTTGCTCTAAATTTACTAAAGTATTTAATGCACCTGTATAAAAGCGTGCGCCTTCACTTGCTACACTAATAAATAACGCTTGAGCGCCTTTAGGGTTTTTAGTGTATTTAGTGATATTACTTTTTAACTCTTCATCACTCCACCAACTATTTGGGCTTATGGCTATATAGTTGTTAAATAATTCCGGCTGATTAACTAAAGTATAAAGCGCTAATGTACCAGCATTAGAATGACCAATTAAGGTGTTGTAACCATTAGTGGAGTAGTTGCTATTTATATAGGGCATGAGCTCATCAGACACAAACTTTAAAAAATTATCGGTTTGCCCTGCGTCAGGCCATTTACTTTTAACAAAGGTTTGAAACTCAGTTTTAGGCTCCCCTTGTACTTTAGGTAAGTAATCACGAACGCGGTTGGTTGTATCGATAGCAACAAGCATTGCATTAGGTATCTGCTCGTAATCAACAAGGGATTTGATTACGCCAGACGCCGTATGAAAGTGCTCAACACCATCAAGTAAATAAATAACATAGAGCGGCTGCTCGTCTTTTACGGTTTCAGGTATGAAGATTCTGAGAGGTCTGTCTTCGTTAAGTATTTTTGATTGTAGAATGATCTTTTTACCCACGGTTATGTCGATTGTAGCGGTGTCTGCATAGCTTAAAAAAGGCGTACTAAAAGTAAGTATTAACACAAGCGATAGTAAAAGCTTCATAAATATCCTTATTAAATAATGTGTTGCTTAATAATTGCACGACTTTAGATTTGAGTAAATGTTTATATTTTAGGGGCAAATGTAGGGCTTAAGTAATTAAAGGCTACGCTTTTCACGCGATCAAGCTCGGCGTCTACCTCGTAAATATTAAACACTTATCTTTATTTCACTTGTTGATATCAAGGGAGCACCCAATAATGTCTTCCCGAAACCCGAAACCCGAAA
>NZ_PNDI01000157.1:0-224 GCF_005887465.1 Pseudoalteromonas sp. S1610
TCTACGGCTGTTTTATCTTGGTATTGAAGGAGCATTTCTATTACATTTACATAGCCTTTTTATGCAGCCCACATAAATGCTGTTTTGTTATCATCATCGGTCAAGGTACCCGTCGCACCTTGTTCAATAAATCGCATGGCAATGGTTTGCTTAGCGATATTCTTGTTTAAATGGGCAAGAAATGCATTTTCAAACACCACAATAGAATCAACATCCGGCGAAAC
>NZ_PNDI01000158.1:0-271 GCF_005887465.1 Pseudoalteromonas sp. S1610
AAAAGGTCCATAGCGCGTAGATAAACCTCATCGCTCTCTTGAAATTTTAACGCTTCTTTAATATCAGCTTCAATAGCACTGCGTACTTGGTAATAATATAAAATTAGATTTTGTCGGTAATCTTGTTGCTCCCCTTTGTATTTACTCACAAAGCGACTTCGTACCAAAGGAAGATGAATATAATAAGCGTTGTAGTCTACAAAAGATTTAAATTGGTTATTTAAGTATGACTCTTCTCTAATGGTTTGATCATAAATACAAATTTAATTTG
>NZ_PNDI01000159.1:0-333 GCF_005887465.1 Pseudoalteromonas sp. S1610
TATTAATTAGTTCCTATTTTTATTCAGGTTAATAATTACGTTCTTACTATTGGGGCTCAGTGTATTAAAGTAATGGGCTTAAGTTGGGATGGAATAGGTGTGCAACTTTGTATTGTTGCTGATTTTCGTGCCTCAGGTAATATGCTCAATGGAATGGTTATCGCGTTATTATCACAATGTGTAGTGCAGTTCCCTGCCGCTTTTATTCGTTCTAATCATACTGAGCTTGGCGATCAAGGCATTTGGTATTCGTTTGGAAGTCCGAACCTATCCATCGCTTAGACAGCAATTGCAGGGTTTAGGCGGGGCTAGTTGCATCGCACCACCTCAAGG
>NZ_PNDI01000160.1:0-247 GCF_005887465.1 Pseudoalteromonas sp. S1610
GAAATAGCTGCTTCTGCTGCTTCTTGTGCACGATCAGGACACGACGAAGATGCAGTGCCCAACATCGCTGTGCCCATTCCAGACAGAACTGGACGAACGGCGGCGAAATCCCCGTTAATTAGACCCGAGCGAGTAATTAACTCAGCAATTCATGGAACCGCTCCAAACAATACGTCATATGCTTTAGCTAATGCATCCAGTAAAGTTGTTCCTTTCCCCAATACTTTTAGAAACTTGTTATTTGGAA
>NZ_PNDI01000161.1:0-265 GCF_005887465.1 Pseudoalteromonas sp. S1610
CGTTCTTGGGGACCAGTAGATGTAAAAATGGCCGAGCGCCACAGCTCCCAAGACATAAAATAAAAGTCAAACCAGTTCAATAAGCCAGCTGCTTAGCTGGCTTTTTTATGCCCAATAATAAAAAAATACTGAATCATATTTCAGGTTTAAATTTTAAAAAAAAAATTAAAAAATTTCCTTTTAAAACAGGAAAAAACCCCAAAATAGACTAACTTTAATAAAAATTACTAACATAAAGTTTATTATGCGATCTTTGGTTTGTTTA
>NZ_PNDI01000162.1:0-348 GCF_005887465.1 Pseudoalteromonas sp. S1610
GCCAGCGCTTCTGATTGTCGGCCTAGGACTTTATCTACATGTTCTTTAAGTACTGGAATTATATAACGTTCGTTATTTTTTAACGTTTGACTACGAATATAATCTGAAGGCACAAAGTGCGAGTTGGCGCGGCTCACCTCAATAAAAAAGACATGCACTCTGTTATAACCAATATTAAGTGTTCTAATACCCGGGCGTTCACGTTCGCGCTCCTCTAGCTGAACAAGCACATCGCTGGCACCTAGGCTTAAAATACGCAACTAATAAAGTTCTCTGGTAAACACTGCCGCAAAACACCCCCCATCACTACTTAAAAATGTGGCGGGATATTTAACACACCGCACAAGT
>NZ_PNDI01000163.1:0-243 GCF_005887465.1 Pseudoalteromonas sp. S1610
ACTTTTTATATAGTGCCTAACTGGCAGGCTAAAAACTTTAGATTAATGAACGCTACAAGCAATACCATTGCTGATAAAAACCAGTGGCAACCACTTACCCCTCATCTTGAAACTGTATTATGAGAAGGCGTTGAACTATATAACGCCTTTTTAGTGGTTAGCGAGCGCGAACAAGGACAAGCACGCGTTCTTGTGGTTAAGCAAAACGCCGAGCGAATTAACCTTCAGTTTGATGATCCTTTT
>NZ_PNDI01000164.1:0-222 GCF_005887465.1 Pseudoalteromonas sp. S1610
ATTATCACCAACAGGGTCTAAAAATGCACCAACAGGCGTTGATTGCTCAAGTTTACGGGCTAAATAGCCATCAAGTATATCTGTGATCGAAGCCAGCCAAAAAATAAAGGCAGCAACAAAGAATGCCCATGAATCAGGCATATAAAATATCACCAAAAAAATGGGGATAAGAAAGAGTCTACACGTTGTGAGTGTGTTTGCAATATTCCACATAACTACTTG
>NZ_PNDI01000165.1:0-278 GCF_005887465.1 Pseudoalteromonas sp. S1610
ATAAACCCCCAAAATGCATTGGGAAACACAGCACATTTCCCCATCCCAAGGACCACCAAAAATGCCATAATGCCAAAGTAATATTCCACATATATCCGCCCCATTTTGGCCACCAATAATAAGCCCCCGCCATAATAGAAAATCCCGCGCCCGTCACCAGCACATAATGGAAGTGTGCTAACTACAAAGTAGGTGTCGTCGGATTGAAAATCAGCACGTGTGATCGCCAACATCAATCCCGAAAACCCACCTAAAGTAAACAGCCAAATAAATGCGAT
>NZ_PNDI01000166.1:0-334 GCF_005887465.1 Pseudoalteromonas sp. S1610
AGAAGTTCACCTTTAGCACCATCCTTTACTACATATAATGATCGCCTAAAGATTGCATTACCTTTTTCGATTTCGTTACGTTAATAATTTACTTTACCAACCGCTACCCATGCAAGATTAGAATCTCTACACCACTCTAATAACTCTGGCGTTTCTAACGTAAAGCTGTCATCCTGCCCACCACCATTCCTATCAAGCGTTAAATGTTTTTCAATAAATCATGCACCTAGTTCAAATTAAGTAATGGCAGTCGGAATTTCTATAGTATTGACATATAGATACTTTAATTAATAAAAAAGAGTGGCAATGGCTGCAACACTCTCCAACTTAAAAT
>NZ_PNDI01000017.1:0-66961 GCF_005887465.1 Pseudoalteromonas sp. S1610
GCGCGTTGTGCTTGCGCCTGTTTTTCTTGCTCTAAACGCTCTGTCTCTGCTTTTTCGGCAGCTATTTGTTGTTCGGCTTTTTCAGCTTGCTCTTGCGCTAAACGTTCTGCTTCAGCTTGTTCAGCTGCAATTCGGGCTTGTTCTAAACGTTCGGCTTCAGCTTCAGCTTGTAAACGCTCTGCCTCGGCTTTCTCTGCTGCTAAGCGCTCCTGTTCGGCTTTTTCTGCCTGCTCGTTTGCCAATGCTTGTTGTTTATCAGCTTCTGCTTGTTTTTTATCTGACTTGCCAAAACCGAGCCACGACATGAATTTACTTTTTTTTGCCATACTTGCTAATAACCACTTATAAAAATCTGATAAACTAACGATAATGATAGCGTGCTTTTAAGCCTAAATAATTGCTTTTTAGCAACACGTTATCCTCGAGGGTGCATAATAGTAACACTTTTAGCGCAGTTGAAAAATGACACGCCGTGATATGATTGCAATATTATCTGAGCTAGATCATAGATACCAATTTTTAGTGAGTTAAATGAGAAAAAAAATCACACCAAATAACACCACCCATAAATCAGTCGATGGCGTTATTAGAATCATTAGCGGCCAATTTCGCGGTCGAAAACTGCCAGTAAAAGACGTTCAAGGCTTGCGCCCTACAACCGACAGAATAAAAGAAACAGTATTTAATTGGTTAATGCACGATACCCTCGATGCGCGCACTCTCGATTGCTTTGCCGGTTCCGGAGGTTTAGGGTTCGAAGCGCTATCTCGCTTTGCTAAAAACACCACATTTTTAGAGCTTGATCCGTTAGCAGCAAAACAGCTAACGCAAAATGTTGCCACCCTTAATGCGCAAAATGCACAGGTACTCAATACTAATACCCTGACCTTTCTTGAAAGCAGAAACACCAATGACACATTTAATTTAGTTTTTATTGACCCGCCATTTCGCAAAAATTTAGCCCAATCATGCTGTGATTTATTAGAAAATAATCAATGGCTCGACCCTGACGCACTAATATATGTTGAAGTAGAAACCGAGTTAACTTCGTTTAAAGCACCTAATAACTGGTTGTTAATAAAAGAAAAAAAAGCTGGGCAAGTTTTTTGCAGGCTATACCAACGGCATATAAATTAGCACTGTTTTAGCCGTCGGGTTTCTGTTAATATTATCCTTTACATGTGGTGTTGCTTCGGATTACAATACCGCACCATTTTTGAACCACTTGATCAATGTTTGATCAACTTGAGCAACGCTCATAATTTAGGTAGGTGAATTTTTAATGCCAGTAATTAAAGTAAGAGAGAACGAACCGTTTGACGTAGCACTTCGTCGCTTCAAGCGTTCATGTGAAAAAGCAGGTATCCTTTCAGAAGTTCGTCGTCGCGAGCACTATGAAAAACCAACAGCTGAGCGTAAGCGTAAAAAAGCAGCTGCTGTTAAACGTCACATGAAAAAACTTTCTCGTGATAACGCTCGTCGCGTTAAATTATACTAATATATTAGGTCTTGTATAAATGAGCCTTTTAATAACGCTAAAAGATGCGCAAAAAGATGCGATGAGAGCCAAAGACAAACAACGTCTTAACCCAATTCGTATGGTACTTGCTGCAATCAAGCAACGTGAAATTGACGAGCAAATAACACTAGACGACGCAGGTATTACCTCCGTTATAGTGAAGCTTGTTAAACAACGTCGCGACTCTTACACTCAGTATAAAGATGCTGGGCGTGATGATTTAGCTGAAATTGAAGCCAATGAGATTACAGCACTTGAAGCTTTTTTACCTCAACAATTGAGTGAAGAAGAAATCATTGCTCTCATTGACGCGGCTATTGCTGATACTAACGCAGCAGGTATGCAAGACATGGGTAAAGTAATGGGTATAATCAAAAGTAAAGCCGAAGGTCGTGCCGATATGGGCAAAATCTCAGGTTTAATTAAGCAACGATTAACTGCCTAATACTCCCACATACATTAAGTATGATTGAAGTAAACCGAGCCTTGAGCTCGGTTTCTTCGTTTAGAGCACTTCAAAAAAATATGCATTTGTGTTCCAATCTCTGCGTATTATAATTCGCTTTTAACACTTTTATATTTACCTTAGGGCTGTACTTTAAACAATGGCTGGAAAGATCCCACGCAACTTTATCGATGATTTATTGGCACGAACCGATATTGTCGACCTGATTGACTCAAAGGTAGGGTTGAAAAAAGCGGGCAAAGACTATCAAGCTTGCTGTCCTTTTCACAATGAAAAATCGCCTTCGTTTACTGTATCGCAAGATAAACAGTTTTATCATTGCTTTGGCTGTGGCGCTAACGGCAATGCTATTTCTTTTGTTATGGAATATGACAAACTTGAGTTTGTTGATGCAATTGAAGAGCTAGCCAGTTTACTTAACCTAGATGTTCCTCGCGAACAAGGAAGTAGTAATGGCCCAGAACGCACCGCAGCACAAAAACGTTCAGACTACGATTTAATGCTCCATGCAGCGCGTTTTTATCAACACCAGTTAAAACATCATAGTAATTCTGAAACAGTAATAGATTATGTAAAAGGTCGCGGCTTAAGCGGCGCAACAGTTAAAAAGTTTATGATGGGCTATGCGCCCAGCGAATGGGAAGGCCTCTGCCAACAACTCGGGCGAAACCAAGAGCAAAAAGAACAATTAGTTGAGCTAAAGCTCGCATCTGAAAAAACGCCAGGTAAGCAATTCGATTTTTTCCGTGATCGTTTAATGTTTCCTATTCGTGATAAACGCGGTCGCGTAATTGCTTTTGGTGGCCGTGTAATGCAAGCAGATCAGGGGCCAAAATATTTAAACTCTCCTGAAACACGAATATTCCACAAAGGCTTTGAACTTTATGGCCTTTATGAAGCAAAACAAGCACACAAAAAGCTCGATCATGTACTTATAGTAGAAGGTTATATGGACGTCGTTGCGCTGGCTGAACAAGGCATAGAATACGCAGTTGCCGCACTCGGCACAGCGACAACCAGCGAGCATATGCACACCTTATTTAGAACCACCGACAAAGTTATTTGTTGCTACGACGGTGACCGTGCAGGTAAAGATGCCGCGTGGCGTGCACTGGAAAATGCACTTCCTTACTTAAACGATGGCAAAGCACTGCATTTTGTATTTTTACCCGATGGTGAAGACCCTGATTCACTTGTACAACAAGAAGGTAAAGAAGCTTTTGAGCAACGCCTTGAAAACGCCGATGACTTCACTAAAGTGCTGTTTAATAAACTAAGTAAAGAGATTGATTTAACGCTCGATTCCGGTAAAGCTAAGTTACTCAGTGCAGCACTGCCATTAATTGAAAAGATCCCAAGTGAGTTCTATCAAGAAAATATCTTGGAGCAACTTGGGCGTTTAATTGGTCGCACCCGTGAGCAACTCAATAATCACTTAAAAACACCAAAACAGCAGCAAGCAATTGAACGTAAATTTAAAATTACACCGATGCGCCAAGCGATAGGCATTTTAATTCAGCATCCTAATTTGGCGAAAAGCGTGCCCTACTTGCCTGATTTAGCACAAATGAATATTGCAGGAATCGGCTTATTATTGCGCTTACAACATCAAGCGTTACAAAAAGATGGCATTACCACTGCACAAATTCTTGAATCATTTAGAGATACTGATGACTATGAGCCATTAACTAAGTTGGCTACATGGCAACATCAAATAAATGAAGAGCGTTTAGAGACTGTTTTTCAAAATACTTTTAAATTTATTGAAGATCAGTGTTTAAATTATCGACTAGAGACCCTATTAATAAAAGACAAGACACAGGGCTTAAATAGCGATGAACGACTAGAATGTCATTTGCTAATGACAGCGTTAAAAACGACTAACGGCTAGTCAGATTTGATTTAGGCTGTTATACTGTGCTATTCACTGCGTCACATTATTCTGGTTAGCCTTTGAGCAAACTCCATGATGGCGCCTGTTGTATCAACTTATCAGAGTGGAAGAAACAATCTCTATGGATCCAACTCCTCAGTCACAATTAAAACTTCTGATTCAAAAAGGTAAAGAGCAAGGTTACTTAACTTTTGCAGAAGTTAATGATCACCTTCCACAAGATATTATCGACTCAGATCAAGTAGAAGATATCATTAGCATGATTAATGACATGGGTATCAAGGTTAGCGAAAACGCGCCTGATGCTGATGAATTAATGATGCAAGAAACCACGACAGACGAAGACGCAGCGGAAGCTGCCGCTGCAGCCCTTGCTACTGTAGAAAAAGAAATCGGCCGTACAACAGATCCTGTTCGCATGTACATGCGTGAAATGGGTACTGTTGAACTTCTTACCCGTGAAGGCGAAATAGTTATCGCTAAACGTATTGAAGAAGGCATTAACCAAGTACAGATTTCGGTTGCTGAATACCCAGAAGCGATCACTTACCTACTTGAACAGTGGGATAAGTTTGAAGCAGAGGAGATGCGCCTTAGCGACATTATCTCTGGCTTTTTCGATCCTGATGCAGACGAAGCACCACCAATTGCTGCCACTAACATTGGCTCTGAATTAAGCGAAAAACAGCTTGATGACAGCGACGATGATGATGACAGCGATGATGAAGACGAAGAAGAAGTAGATACAGGTCCAGATCCTGAAGAAGCGCGCATCCATTTCGAAAACTTACGTGACTTATACACTAAAGCACGTGAAACATTCGATAAGAAAGGTCGCTCTCATCCAGAATCTCAAGCCGCTATTTTAGAAATTGGTGAGTTGTTCAGAACCTTTAAACTTGTGCCAAAACAATTTGACCGCATGGTTAATAACATGCGTGAAATGATGGACCGAGTTCGCGTTCAAGAACGTCTTATCATGAAGCATGCAGTACAAGTTTCAAAGCTTCCAAAGAAAACCTTTGTTAAGCACTTTGCAAACAACGAAACTGACACAGCATGGCTTGATATTGAAATTGCAGCTAACGAAAAGCATTCAGCTAAACTTGAAGAAGTGAAGCCTGAAATACTTCGTTGTATTAGCAAACTTTCTTCAATGGAAGAAAGTACTGGCTTAAGCATTGAGCGTATTAAAGATATAAACCGTCGCATGAGTATTGGTGAAGCGAAAGCGCGCCGTGCTAAAAAAGAGATGGTAGAAGCGAACTTACGTCTGGTAATTTCAATCGCTAAAAAATACACCAACCGTGGTTTACAGTTCTTGGATTTAATTCAAGAAGGTAATATTGGTTTGATGAAAGCGGTTGATAAGTTTGAATACCGTCGTGGTTATAAGTTCTCTACTTATGCTACGTGGTGGATCCGCCAAGCAATTACTCGCTCTATTGCTGACCAAGCAAGAACGATCCGTATTCCAGTACATATGATTGAAACGATCAATAAATTGAACCGTATTTCACGTCAAATGTTACAAGAAATGGGTCGTGAGCCAAATCCAGAAGAATTAGCTGAACGCATGATGATGCCTGAGGATAAAATCCGTAAGGTACTTAAGATTGCAAAAGAGCCAATTTCAATGGAAACACCGATTGGTGATGATGAAGATTCGCACTTAGGCGACTTCATTGAAGATACGACTATTGATTCGCCTATCGATTCGGCAACAATGGAGTCTCTTCGTGGCGCAACTAACGATGTGCTCGCTGGCTTAACTGCCCGTGAAGCGAAAGTACTGCGTATGCGTTTTGGTATTGATATGAATACCGACCACACGTTGGAAGAAGTAGGTAAGCAGTTTGATGTAACACGTGAGCGTATTCGTCAAATTGAAGCGAAGGCACTACGTAAATTACGTCACCCTTCTCGCTCTGATTTACTGAAAAGCTTTTTAGACGCTAAATAATCTAGCGTTACATTATGAGTTAACTCAAAAGGCCGCTGTAGCGGCCTTTTTTCTATTTCAAGGAAATAAACATGGCTTGGATCCAAATCCGTATCAATGCCAATGCTGCAACCGCAGATGCAGTTAGTGACTTATTAATGGAAGCTGGTAGTGCTTCTGTTACTTTTATTGATGCTAAAGACACCCCTATTTACGAACCCAAAATTGGCACTGTCGTTTTTTGGGCTGATACCACAGTAATTGGTCTGTTCGAAGCTAATCACGATATGAACGCCGTGGTTGCGTTATTAAAGCGCCATGATGAGCTCAAAGACAATTTAGTTTACAAAATCGAGCAACTCGAAGACAAAGATTGGGAACGTGAGTGGATGGATAACTTCCACCCTATTCAATTTGGCGAAAAACTATGGATTTGCCCTAGCTGGCGCGATATTCCAGATCCAGACGCAGTCAATGTGCTACTTGATCCTGGTCTTGCATTTGGTACTGGCACGCACGCCACCACCGCGCTGTGTTTAAAGTGGCTTGAAAGCCAAGACTTGAGCGGCAAAACGGTAGTCGATTTTGGTTGTGGTTCAGGCATATTAGGCATTGCAGCAATTAAACTAGGTGCAGAGCGCATGATAGGGATAGACATTGATCCGCAAGCGCTAGAAGCAAGCTTAGATAACGCTAACCGTAATGGCGTTGCTGACAAGCTTGAAGTTTATCTACCAGAAAACCAGCCTGAATTTACAGCCGATATTGTTGTGGCAAATATTTTAGCGCAACCTCTGCGTGAGCTTCATAGTGTGATTTTAGGATTATTAAAACCAGGCGGTAAAATTGCCATGTCGGGCATTTTAGAAGAGCAAGCAAAATCGGTTGCCGATATATATGCGCCCTTTATTGAACTTGATGAGATTGCCATTGAAGGCGACTGGACCCGAGTCAGTGGCATTAAAAAAGCATAATAGTGCGTTTTTAAAAGTTTAGAGTATTAACTCAAAAGTCGTTTCTAGAGCCTGTATTTAACAGGCTTTACTATTTTTTTACATAATAAAAAATAAAGACTTTTTATTATAAAAACAACGACCGTTCAAAATTCACACAAATAAACCGCTTCGTCATACGGTTATCAAATGTCAATACGAAAAGAGCAAAAAAAAGTCACTTTTGTTCAATTTATAGCCTTTGATTTTTGCGCAAAAAGCCGTAAACTTAGCGCCCCTTGAAAAGAGGCCTATTGAATATCGTGCGTATCGGTTCATACCAACTTGAGAATAATGTCATTGTCGCGCCTATGGCGGGCATAACAGACAGACCATTTAGACAGTTATGTCGTCGTTTAGGCGCTGGCCTTGCTGTGTCTGAAATGCTGTCGTCTAATCCGAAGGTTTGGAAAACCGAAAAGTCGATGAACCGAATGGATCATTCTGGTGAGTCGGGTATACGTGCGGTGCAAATTGCAGGAGCAGACCCTGAGCTTATGGCACAGGCCGCACAATTCAATGTTGCAAACGGTGCACAGATCATAGATATCAATATGGGGTGCCCAGCAAAAAAAGTGAACAAGAAACTTGCAGGCTCAGCCTTATTACAGTTTCCAGAACTCGTGGAAGAGATTATTGATGCCGTCGTTAATGCGGTTGATATACCTGTAACACTTAAAATCCGTACTGGATGGGATCAGGACAACCGTAATGGTGTAGAGATTGCAAGAATAGCTGAACGTTATGGCATTGCATCACTGGCTGTACATGGGCGCACGCGCGCATGTATGTACAAAGGTGATGCTGAGTACGCCACAATTAGGGATATAAAACGTTCAGTGTCGATACCTGTGGTTGCTAATGGTGATATTACATCACCTGAAAAAGCAAAGCAGGTTTTGGACTATACGGGTGCAGATGCCATCATGATTGGTCGAGCCGCCCAAGGTCGCCCTTGGATATTTAGGGAGATAGACCACTATTTGCGAACTGGTGAACATATGCAGCCACCTGCTATTGCAGAGGTGCGCAGTATTTTAATGGAGCATTTAACCAACCTCCATATGTTTTACGGTGAGCCAATGGGAGCACGAATCGCTCGCAAACATGTATCTTGGTATTTGCAAACCCATGACAGTGACGGTCAGTTTAGGCGAGTATTTAATGCGCTCGACAATTCCGAGGAACAGGTCGTCGCATTAGAGCAATACTTTAAAACACTAGCAGCTAACTAAGAAAGAAAGAGACTTTATAATGTTCGAACAAAACGTGACTTCTCCATTTATCACAAACCCTCATGTTCAGTCACACGAGAAACCGCAGCCATTGCGTGATGCAGTAAAAAAAGCTGTTCACCACTACTTAAAACAGCTTAACGGTCAAGATGTGCAAGACGTTTACGACCTTGTTCTTTCTGAGCTAGAAGCGCCATTGCTTGAAGAAGTAATGACTTACACACGTGGCAACCAGACTCGTGCGGCAATTTTACTAGGTATCAACCGTGGTACTTTACGTAAAAAGCTAAAAAAATACGGTATGAACTAATTGATGCCGTAATTGCTTTACCGCGCTTACTGATTCAATACACTGAGTGTTTTATAAAACACTCTTAAAAAAGCACCTTAGGGTGCTTTTTTTATCTGTAAAATTTATTAACGAAATTGCAAAATGCTCACGCTTTATGGGTCGTTATAAGTCGTTTTTTGAGTCGTAATCAGTTAAAATACGCGCTTCTAAGCTAGCTCATTAACTGAGGAAATCAAACTACAATGGATACACATCGTCCTATACGTCGCGCACTTTTGAGTGTGTCAGACAAAACCGGTATTGTTGAATTTGCCCGTGCACTAGAAGCACAAGGTGTTGAAATACTTTCAACTGGCGGCACTTGTAAACTACTTGCTGATAATGCGATTAAAGTTACCGAAGTATCAGATCACACCGGACACCCTGAGATCATGGATGGTCGCGTAAAAACCCTACACCCAAAAATTCATGGCGGTATTCTTGCTCGTCGTGGCCAAGATGAAGGCGTAATGGCAGATAACAACATTTCTGCTATCGACATCGTTGTAGTTAACTTATACCCCTTTGCGAATACTGTCGCTCAAGAAAACTGCAGCCTTGAAGATGCTATAGAAAACATCGATATTGGTGGCCCAACTATGGTGCGTGCAGCAGCTAAAAATCACAAAGATGTGACGATTGTTGTTAACGCAAGCGACTACGACCGTGTTATCAGCGAAATGCAAAATAACAACGGCTCAACGACTTACAAAACCCGCTTTGATCTAGCTATTGCCGCTTATGAGCATACAGCGCAATACGACGGTATGATTGCTAACTACTTCGGTAAAATGGTTCCTGATTACACAGAAGAAGCCGCTGAAGATACTAAGTTCCCTCGTACTATCAATATGCAATTCACTAAAAAACAAGATATGCGTTACGGTGAAAATTCGCATCAGGATGCCGCGTTTTATGTTGAAAACGACATCTCTGAAGCGTCAGTGGCGACAGCCACTCAACTGCAAGGTAAAGCATTATCGTTTAACAATATTGCCGATACCGATGCCGCACTTGAGTGTGTTAAAGAATTTGATGTACCGGCGTGTGTTATTGTAAAACATGCTAATCCATGTGGTGTTTCAATTGGCGAAAATATCTTAGAAGCATACGATCGCGCCTTTAAAACTGATCCAACGTCAGCGTTTGGCGGCATTATTGCTTTTAACCAAGAACTTGACGCAAAAACTGCACAAGCGATTGTTGAACGTCAATTTGTTGAAGTTATTATCGCACCAAGCGTGAGTGCAGAAGCCGCTCAAATAGTATCAGCTAAACAAAACGTACGTTTATTAGAGTGTGGTGAGTTCTCTGCTAAAGGCACAGGCCATGACATTAAACGCGTTAATGGCGGCGTTCTAATTCAAGACCGTGATTTAGGTATGGTAACGCAAGGCGACTTAACGGTTGTCTCTAAGCGCCAGCCTTCTGAGCAAGAACTTAAAGACTTACTGTTCTGCTGGAAAGTGGCTAAATTTGTAAAATCAAACGCCATTGTTTATGCCCGCGACGGTATGACTATAGGTGTAGGTGCAGGCCAAATGAGTCGTGTTTACTCAGCTAAAATTGCCGGTATTAAAGCCGCTGATGAAAACCTTGAAGTAAAAGGCTCGGTAATGGCATCAGATGCATTTTTCCCATTCCGTGATGGCATTGATGCTGCAGCTGCAGCAGGTATTACCGCGGTTATTCAACCGGGTGGTTCCATGCGCGATGAAGAAGTAATTGCCGCCGCTGATGAAGCCGGTATGGCAATGGTGTTTACGGGTATGCGCCATTTCCGCCATTAATCGCTTAAAGAGCTAACTGCTTCAGTTAGCTCTTTTTGTTTGCATCAAATTCACGTATTCTGCTTATTCTATAACCATGACTAACAATTATAATGTGAAGGATTAGACGATGAAATTTGCACTAAAATCTCTACTGGTTGCCACGCTGTCATTAAGTTCAACAATGGCATTAGCACACAACCATGGCCACGACTCAGCATTAACAAATGCAGTTAAAGCAAGCGAGCGCAGCAGTGAACGCGACCAATACCGCAATCCTGTAGAAACCCTCGAGTTTTTTGGCTTTAAACCAACAATGACTGTGGTAGAAATTGCGCCTGGCGGTGGTTGGTATAGTGAAATTTTAGCGCCAGCACTAAAAGAGCAAGGCACCTATTATGCCGCGCATTTTCCTGCTGATTCATCGGTAGGTTACTACCAACGTTCTCTTGCTGGTTTTAAAGCTAAAATCGCTGAAGATGCCCGCTTTAGTGACGTTAAACTTACTGAGTTTGCTCCTTCTACTCATTTAGATATTGCACCTGCAAGTAGCGCCGATATGGTACTTACTTTTCGTAATGTCCATAACTGGTTCATGAGTAAAGACAAAGACGCAGCAAGCAATGCGTTTAAGTCTTTTTATACAGCACTTAAGCCTGGCGGCTCTTTAGGCGTAGTTGAACATCGCCTACCCGAAGAGCAAGCCGATGAAATGCAAAAGTCATCAGGTTATATGAAGCAGAGTGTGGTTATTGCACTTGCTGAACAAGCAGGTTTTGAACTTGAAGCAAAAAGCGATATTAATGCAAACCCTCTTGATACAGCCGATCACCCTAAAGGGGTATGGACCCTTCCACCGAGCCTTAGACTTGGCGAGCAAGATGCCGCTAAATATAAAGCCATAGGTGAAAGCGACCGTATGACGCTGAAATTTAAAAAACCGCTTTAAATAGGATATTCGCCATGAATGTATTAGTCATTGGCAGCGGCGGCCGCGAACACGCACTTGCGTTTAAGGCCGCTCAAAATACAAAAGTAAACACTGTTTATGTTGCTCCAGGTAATGCGGGCACAGCCCTTGAGCCAAAACTTGAGAACGTAGCAATTAACGTTGAAGATCTTGATGGGCTACTTAGCTTTGCACAACAAAATAATGTTGAGCTAACCATTGTTGGTCCAGAAGTGCCGCTAGTATTAGGTGTTGTTGATAAGTTTCGTGAACACGGCTTAGCTATTTTTGGCCCAACAGCAGGTGCAGCCCAGCTTGAAGGGTCTAAATCGTTCACTAAAGACTTTTTAGCACGTCATGCTATACCAACCGCTGATTACCAAACGTTTGAACAAATCGACCCTGCGCTTGCCTATTTAAAAGAGAAAGGCGCACCGATTGTTATAAAAGCCGATGGTTTAGCGGCAGGTAAAGGCGTGATTGTAGCTATGGATGAACGCGATGCAGAAGAAGCCATTCGCGATATGCTTGCGGGTAATGCCTTTGGTGAAGCTGGCAGCCGCGTTGTCATCGAAGAGTTTTTAGAAGGTGAAGAAGCGTCGTTTATCGTAATGGTTGATGGTGAAAACGTACTGCCATTTGCAACTAGCCAAGATCATAAACGTGCTTACAATGGCGATGCTGGCCCAAATACTGGCGGTATGGGCGCTTATTCTCCGGCACCGGTAGTGACTGATGAAATTCATCAACGCATTATGAATGAAGTGATTTACCCTACGGTAGAAGGTATGGCTAGCGAAGGCCACCCGTACACTGGCTTTTTATATGCAGGCTTAATGATAGATGACACCGGCACACCAAAAGTAATTGAATATAACTGTCGTTTTGGCGACCCTGAAACACAACCTATGATGCTACGTTTGCAATCAGATTTAGTTGAGCTGATTGAAGCTGCTAACCGTGTAGAGCTTGATAAAACTACCATTGAGTTTGATTCACGCGCTGCTGTAGGTGTTGTTTTAGCTGCCAAAGGCTACCCAGATAGCTACCCGAAAGGCGATGCGATTAGTGGCCTGAAAGTAACTTACCCTGAAGGCGAAAAAGTTTTTCACGCAGGGACTAAGCAAGATGGCGATAACGTAGTAACTGCCGGTGGTAGAGTATTATGTGCAACGGCACTAGGTAATACCGTTACCGAAGCGCAACAACGTGCCTATAAACTGGTTGATGAAATCAGCTGGGACGGCATGGAGTACCGTACAGATATAGCCTACCGTGCAATTGCTCGTGAACAATAATTATTGAGTTTTACTCATTAAACTTTATAAGCGCAGATTATCTGCGCTTTTTACTGCTACACTATAAAAAAACAATCAGGGCACAGGTTAATATTGGAATTTAAAACCTTGCGCTATCATGCGATAGCGGTCGTAATACTTATTTTTATCTTTTTTATTATCAGCACATTGGCAACAAACTTTGTGATGCCATCTCGCTATACCATAGATAAAATAACCCCTGTTTATCTTGATCATGCATATTACATAGACAAGAGTAAAACACAAAACTTCGCAGAAGTAATGAGCAATAAAGCGCAGTTTACACAGCAAAAATTTAACGATATTCCTTGGAGTTTTCAACAGCAAAATTATTGGTTACGCCTTGATTTAGAAAACAAAAGCAGTCAACAAGAAGATGTGGTGGCGCATTTTGATAATCCGATGGTGGATCACCTCACTATATATAGGCTCAATAGTAATAACCAGCTACTCGACACTTATAAGCTTGGTGATAAAGAGCCGCGTCTTACTTTATTTAAGTACAGCGTGCCCCATATTCGCTTTAAACTAGATGGTCAGTCTAAACAACAATTAGTCATAAAAATAGATACCGTGGGGATCAGTAAAACCCCAATTCACTTATATCGCCATACTGTATTTGTTGACTTAGTTCGCTCACAAACAGGCATTTGGGGAATTTTTGCTGGCGTACTATTAATGGCCTCGCTATATAACCTATTACTTTATTTTGGTATTAAAGACCGCGTATATTTAGTTTACATTGGCTACATTATTAGCGCTATTGCATTAATGGGCACCGTGCTGGGGTTTGGCTTTTATTTATGGCCGCTTGAATGGCAGTTATTTATTCACGAAAAAGTCATTGTGGTCAACTACACCATTGCGTTTTTTACCCTCGCCTTTTGCACACTGTTTTTACGTTATCATAAAGACGGTTGCTGGCGCTATAAATTAAGCATCGGCTTATTAAGACTGATGCTAGTTCTAGGGACATTGAGTTTTTTCATTCCTGAAAATATAGCCGCACCGATATTTTTTGTGATTTTAGGATCGCTCTATATTGTCTGCTTCATTTTAATTTACAACAAATTAAGAAGCGGTTTTCGTTGGGCTAAGTTTTACGTATTTTCGTGGGTGCCACTGATCATTGGCGCAGCTATCCAACCTCTAGAGCTCACAGGCGTTATTTCCTATAGTTTTTCAATACGCCATGCTTTTTTAATGGCCATTTTGTGTGAAATTGTCCTAATGGCAATGGCACTCGCTGATCGGATTCGTTATCAGCGTGAGCAAGCGCTATATCATGCAACACATACCCAGCAAACTAAGCTACTTAATAGCGCTAAACTAAAGTATGCCTTTATGGCACTTAAAGCCCAGCGACGCTCTACCACTTTATGCTTGGTGAAAATACGTCATTTTAACTCTCTAAATACCATTATCACGCCCTCGCAAGGGTATGAGCTAATTAAACATGTTGCTCACGAACTTGAATGCCAATTAAGCTTTGAACGAGAGTTTTTTCATCTCAACAATGGTATTAATCAGCCAGCTAAAATTGCTGATTTAGGCAGTGGCGTATTTGCCTGTATTTCCACTAAAAACCAGAGTCAGCATACGCTCGAAGAATTACTCAAACAGATCTTAAATAAGTTACCAAAAACATATCAAATTAAAGGTCTAGACTTACAACTTAATTACAGTGTTGGCATTAGTGGTTACGGTAAACGTGATGATTTTGAGTTTTGGTTAAAACGAGGCTATTTAGCATTACACGACGCTAAACATAGCCTAAGCAAAGTAAGCTCATCACTTGCGCATGATAACCTTACCATGGACGTTGCTCTTGCAGCCAAGCTACAGCAAGCGATAAGAGAGGATCAACTTGCCCTTTATTATCAACCACAAGTGAGCTTAGAGGAGTGCAGTATACATGGCGCGGAAGCCCTACTACGCTGGCCAGGTGCTGACTTTAAAAATATTTCGATAGAAAAGCTAATTATACTCGCCGAACACACTGGTATTATTAATGAATTAACAATTTGGGTTATTGAACAAGCCTGTAAAGACATTGCGAAGCTGGCATCCGATGGCATAAGCAATCATAGTATTAGTATTAATTTAAGTGCAAAAAATCTAGCCATTACTAATTTGACCGAAAAAGTAGAGAATATTTTGATTAAGTATCAGGTTGCTCCTCACTTATTAAAGTTTGAACTGACTGAGTCTGCTTTTGTCGAAAATCAAGATGCATTAGTCACCTTAGTTGATGAGCTTGCTACTTTGGGCGTTAAAGTAGTACTGGACGACTTTGGCACTGGTTATTCATCGCTTAGCTACTTGGTTAACTATCACTTTAGCGAACTTAAAGTAGATAAGTCATTCGTGTTTGATTTAACTGATAACCGTGCGCATCAGGTTATTGTGCAAACAGCCATAGATATGGCACATAATCTGGGCCTAACTATCACGATTGAGGGCGTAGAGACTCAAGAGGTTCATCAGCTACTTACAACAATGAACGCCGACCGTACTCAAGGCTACCTGTATGCCAAAGCACTCTCTTATGATAATTATTTAGACTTCTTAAAAAGCCAATACAGCCTAAAAATGTTAAACTCCCCTTTTTAACATCTTTGGGGCCAAGAAAAGATGCAAGGTACACTGCGTAAATTAAAGTCGAGCTTAACAGAGCCGGTTCAATACCACCTACCTATAGGTGATGAACTGGTTGATTTAAATGCCTTAATTGGCAAACAGCTGACCCTTACTTTTAGTGGCACAATTTTGTGCTCTAACTGTGGTAAAAAAACCAAAAAAAGCTATTCTCAAGGGCACTGCTTTGTGTGTATGCGCAAACTTGCCAGTTGCGATATGTGTATCATGAAACCGGAAACCTGCCATTACGACCAAGGCACCTGTCGCGAGCCAGAGTGGGGCGAAGAAAATTGCATGATCCCGCATTATGTTTACCTAGCAAATACCTCAGGATTAAAAGTAGGTATTACTCGCCATACACAAATTCCTACCCGTTGGATTGACCAAGGGGCAACCCAGGCCTTACCTATTTTTAAAGTGCAGACTCGTTTGCAATCGGGCTTAGTTGAAGTGGCGCTGGCACAGTTTATTGCTGATAAAACCAATTGGCGTAATATGCTTAAAGGACAAAACGACACGCTTGATTTAAAAGCAGCAGCCGCCGAACTTATTCCACAAATAAGCGAAAAGCTTACAGAGCTGAGTGAGCTGTTTGGCGCAACCGCCATTGAACAACTTGATGAAGACGTAGTAAACCTTGATTTTCCAGTTAGTGAATACCCAACTAAAATTAGCTCATTTAACTTTGATAAAAACCCTGTTGTTAGCGGTATTTTACAAGGTATAAAAGGTCAGTACTTAATTTTTGATAGCGGTGTGATTAATATTCGAAAATTCACCTCTTATGAAGTGAGCGTAGACTCAGAATAACCTTTTGCTGCTTGGTTATAAAATGCTATCCATTGCTGTCGTGTTAATGGATAGCAATAATGGTAACCCTGAATAATATTACAGCCTATCGTTGCTAAGTGTGTCTCTTGCGAGGCATGCTCAACTCCCTCAGCAACCACATCCAATCCTAAACTTGTCGCCATGGCTATAATCGCCGCAACAATTTGGCTATTGCCGTATTCATCAGGAATTTTCGCAATAAAGCTGGCATCTATTTTTAACGTATTAAAGGGCAGTTTGGTTAAATAGCTTAATGCCGAATACCCCGTGCCAAAATCATCAAGCGCAATATGTACACCTAACGTTTTAAGCTGTTGTAACTGTTCTTTTGCCTGTGAAAAAGAACCTATAAAGCTACTTTCGGTCAGCTCTATTTCAAGTAAACTCCCAGGTAATTGATAGCGATTAAGCATGACCTTAATGTTATCAGCTAACTTACCTTGGCTTAGGTGGCAAGCAGATACATTAATCGCCAAACGTCCGGGATTCATTCCTTGTGCTTGCCAAAGAGTTAACTCCTTACCGGCTTGGTTAATAACCCATAAATCGAGACGAACAACTAAACCTAACTCTTCAGCAAGCGGAATAAACTGCGCTGGCGAAATAGTGCCTAAATCAGGGTCTTGCCAACGCAGTAGTGCTTCAGCCCCCATAATCCCCCCTGTTTTTAAACACTGTTTAGGCTGAAAATAAAGCTCAAACTCATCATTTTCAAGTGCATGTTGAAAGCGGCTCATCATTGCCAAGCGCTCAAGGGAGCGGGCATTCATTGAGGGTTGAAACAACTGAAACGAATTACGCCCCACATCTTTTGAGCGATACATGGCAATATCAGCATGCTTTAATAATATTTCACTGTCTAAGCCATCATCTGGATAAACCGCTGCACCTATAGAGGCGGTAACACCCACTTCAAATCCTTCCAATTTAAAGGGAGTATTTAAGTGATTTAAAATACCCTCTGCAAGTCTGATAACAGCTGCTACGCTTTCAACCTCACACAAAACAATAAACTCATCTCCCCCTAATCGTGCCAGTGTATCTCCCTCATTGAGGGTGTTAATAATGCGCTCAGAGACTAATTTTAATAAGGTATCACCGGCGTTATGGCCCAAGCTGTCATTTACCTCTTTAAAACGGTCAAGGTCAATAAACATTACCGCTAGCATTTGTTTATCTCTGTGAGCAGAGGCCAGTGCCATAGAGAGCCTATCATTAAATAAGCGCCGATTAGGTAAACCGGTTAGTTCATCAAAATATGCTAGCTGCACTACTTTTTCTTCTGCACTCTTTCGCTCTGTTATGTCACTAAAAATAGCGGCATAAGTAACATCACTATGACTTGGCTCTTTTATTTCTATAATACTAAGCCACTCAATATAAATATCGCCAGATTTTTTACGGTTATGAATTTCCCCCTGCCATACGCCTGTTTTAGTCAGTGAATCCCACATTTTTATATAAAAGTTTTTATCATGACGTCCTGAACTCAACATATTAGGCCGCTTTCCTATCACCTCATATTCTTTGTAGCCGGTTAAATGAGTAAATGCAGGATTTACTTGCATAATCACTCCATTCGAGTCGGTGATCATGATGCCATCTAGGGAGGAGTCGATAATTTTATTGGCTAAAAATAAATTACGCTGTGAGTGCTGCAGTGCAATATCACGCTGCTGAAGTACCTTTTCAAGCTCACAACAATAAGCGGTTTCAATTTCATTAATTAAGTTTTCAAGTGATAATACGCCGTTAATTTGATTATTTTCGCTCACCACTAAATGCCGAATGCTACTTTCAGACATCAACCTGTAAGCATCAAAAAGGCTGTCTTGTGGGCTTATTTTATACAGAGGACGGCTCGCCAAATCCCAACAAATAAGATGATTATGCTGCTCGGTGATGAGTTTTAGTAAATCTCGCTGGGTAATAATGCCATGGATATTTTCATCTTCATTAAATACTAAAACAACTTTCTCGGCGTGTTCACGCATTAAGTTAACTGCATCATTGATGGCTAATGAACTTGGGACTACCCTAATATTTTTATTATATTGCTCGTTTATCGGTCTAAATTGCAGGTAATGCTCTAACCCTTGATTACTCACAATATCAGTAATACTAATCACCCCGCTTGGGTTATCATTCGCATCGGTTACCAGTAAGTGTCTTACGCCATGCTTATTAAACACCATGGCGGTATCGGTTAATAATTGCTGGCTGGGTACACTCAACACCGGGCTCGACATTACCTTTTCAATCATTATTTGTCTAAGTGTCAGATCAGAAAAGTTAAGCGTTAAGCAATCAGTTTCAGTCCACACCCCCACTATTTGCTGCTGATGTTTAACAAAAATAGCGCTAACATTGTGCACACGCATTAGTTTCACCGCTTCAATTAAAGGGGTATCCTTAGTACAGGCGATCACCTTATTGGTAAAAACATCGCATACTTTTTGATAGCGGCTAGTGTGGGGCATTGCTTTTACTTCCAAAATTAAACCAATGCACGATTATAAATTATTCAGTAAATGACAATTTGATTTAGGACAATATATGAGCATCAGTTACCCATTAATTATTATTTATAATAATGAGATTGAGCTATTAGAGCATGCCGATGAGTTACATGATTTTATTTATACTATGGACGTGAATGAGCAGAAAAACGTGGTTATTTTAGATAAGGTAAGTGGCTATCAAGGTTTAAATGGCGATGCGCATAATGCACTCAGTGCAATACAATTAGCGCAATTGGTAAAGGAATATTTAGCAAAAGAAGGACAATGTTGCCTCAGTAAAATAGAGCAGCTTACTCCTGATCAGGCATTTATGTTACTCGCCGAAATCAACTAAGGCTTTAACGTGTGCAATCGCGCTGCGCCCGAGGGCAGACAGTGAGTATCCTCCCTCTAGGTAAGAGATAATACCTAAGCAACTATGTTGTTGGCTAAATTGCGCTAACTGCTCAGTAAGCCATATATAATCACTTTCGACAAACTTTAAACTGGCCATATCATCTTCAAGGTGCGCATCAAATCCTGCGCTTATAAAAAGTAGCTCAGGCTTAAATTCAGTTAATTTTGGTAGCCACTGCTGCTCATAAAGCGCTTTTAAATCAGTACCATCACTAGCAATAGGCAAAGGTGAATTTACCAACGTGGCGTTATTTTTAATAGCGGTATTTGGATAAAATGGATATTGAAATAACGAGCACAGCAACACATTTTCATCATCCATAAAAATATCTTGCGTGCCATTGCCATGGTGTACGTCAAAATCGATAATGGCAATGCGTTTCACCCCTTTGCTTTGTGCATATTTAACCGCAATCGCAAGGTTGTTAAACACACAAAAACCAGAAGAGCTATCTCGGTTAGCGTGATGCCCTGGCGGGCGCACTGAGCAAAATGCAGCATCCAATTTACCCTCTAAAACCTCATCAACAGCGAGTAACCCTGCACCTACTGCACGCTCAATTGCTTTCAATGAATCGGGGCATAACCAGGTATCGCCGTCCAAATCGCTAAGCCCTTCGGTTGGGATCATACTTTCTACATGCTTGATGTGTTGTTCACTATGCGCCAATAAATAGTGCTCACGCGAGGCCTTAGGTGCTTGTTTCTGCTCGATAGCGACATCCAGCCCACTTGCAAGTAGACGGTCGTTTATCGCATCCAAACGCTCAGGGCACTCTGGATGATCGTCAATCATTTTATGTTTACGGCAGTGGGGGTGAGAAATAATCGCAGTGCGCATAGCTAACTCCAAAAATAAGTTGCTTAACGAGTATAACAAAGCCACCTGAGGGTGGCTTTGCGACTTTGGTTGATACTAAACGACTATTTAACCAAGGTTCTGGTTATTTAGCTTTTAAGTCAAGGTTTCTAAAATCAAAGCTAAAATCGGTCACCTGCGTTGAAACTGCGTTCATTTTCGCCGATTCTACACGGTTATCTGCACTCATAGAAAAACGAATAAAGGCATCTGCCTCTAATAGCTTTTCATCCCATTTAACAATAAAGGTATTACCTGTGTAATGCTCCAACTCACCTTTGAGGCGCTTTGTATGGGTAAAATCAATGCGTAATTTACCATCTAACTCTTCAATTATTACATCGCCATACCAATCATCATGCAAAGTACCGGTGTAATTAATGGTTGGCAATGCCGGCTGGATATCTGCAGGCACTGATGGAGCCGCGTTAGCATAGGCTTTTTCTTTACCTGCAAAGTGCTTTTTAGCTAAATCTTCAACCCAGTCTTTATCTTCAAGCTCTAGTACATCTTCAAGTACTTCATGAGTCACCGCCGATAATGCAGAAAACGCTTGTTGGTTGCTTAATATCACAATTCCCACATTTTTCTCTGGCAAAAGAGTAACCTGCGAGACCATACCTAAAATACCACCACCATGTGCCAGCTTCTTAACGCCGTGGTAATCTTCTATACTCCAGCCCAACCCATAACCTCTAAATTGTTGATGGTACGCTTCATAAGCACTTTTAGATGCTAGTGAGGTAATATGTGGGTGCCACATTTGTGCTTGCTGCTTTTCACTAAATAGCTGCTCGCCATTAGGCATTTTGCCACCAGCGAGTTGAGTACGTAGCCATTGGCTCATATCATTTACGCTTGATGCAATGGCTCCTGCGCCTCTGAAGTCTTCAAGGTAATTAACAAAAAAGGGATGCAATTTACCGTCCATTGGGATGTGTCCAATTGCCCAGTTTTTGTTATTTTTAGCGATACGCGAAAAGCCAGCCCGTGAGTTGCTCATATTGAGCGGCTGTAAAATATTTTTTTCAATGTAGTCGTTCCAGCTCATCCCCGATATACGGGCAACAACTTCACCAGCGGTAACAAACATTAGATTGTTGTAAGCATATTGGCTACGAAAACTGCTCGCAGGTTTTAAATATTGCAGCCCCGATAAAATATCGGCTACCGATTTATCAGTACTTGGCCAAATCATTAAATCACCTTGACCAAGCCCTAAACCACTGCGATGGCTTAGCAAATCGCGAATTCGCATTTCACGGGTAACGTATGGGTCATGCAATCTAAATTCAGGGAGATGATCAATTACGCGATCATCCCAGCTTAATTTGCCTTCATCCACCAGCTTAGCCAGTGCTGCACTGGTAAATGCCTTGGTATTTGAAGCAATGCCAAATAAAGTGTCTTTATTCACCTTGCTATTTGTATTGAGGTTGGCAACACCAAAGCCTTTAGCAAATACTACTTTGTCATTTTCAACAATAGCAACGGCCATTCCGGGTACATCAAAACGTGTCATTGAAGCGTTGATCACCTCTGAAATTTTATCGGTATCAACCGCTGCAGAGCTCGTGAACGCCCAGCCAACCAATAATGCGGCTGTGGCTAATTTTGTTAGTTTCATAGTGTTACCTTAGGTTATTATTTTTGTTTAATCTTGATGAACCGCAAATTCTATGTCGGCGCGCGCTTTATTCGTATCTTGCTTACTAGGATAAGCTAAAATACGTTGACTATAATGCTCTGGCACACCGGCCTCAAGCGCACCACGATATACATGCTGCACGTACCAATCATAAGGTAGCAGTGTATCGTCATGTGTGTTTGCTATGTAGCAATGCACATTAATGTCATCGTCATCTAAAAGGCTCACGGTTAAATCAACACAGTCGTAATTAGGGCCTTCAATTTTATCTAAGATCTCTTTTTCGGCCTCATTAAGCTGATACACCACCCCATATACAACTGCATCGGGTTCGTTGGTGGGCACAATAGTGCATTTACCTGAACCATCAGCAAAGGCCATATTAAAGGTTAACTTATAGCCTTTTAAAAGCGCCGTACCCACACGTTTTGCGTTAGGTAAACGTGCCAATAAACGATTAGATGACATATTGGAGCCAAACGAAAAATTATATAACGCCATACTATTCCTTAGGGTCTATCAAATAACAACTCGCACAGCCAGTGCGATTAAAATAATGCCAATGCCACGATCGAACCAATAGCCACTTTGTTGAAAAAAGTTTCGCACACCTGCTTTTGATAACAATAGCGACAAAATAGAAAACCAAGCCCAAGTTGCCAGCGCCATATAAACACCATACCCCACTTGCACTATTACCGGTGTCGTTGGGCTAATCACCAAGGTAAACAAAGACATAAAAAATAGCGTAGCCTTAGGGTTTAATGCATTGGTAAAAAAACCACGGCGAAACGCACGCCATGGTGACTCAGGTGCAAGGCTGGGTTTTGCAGTCTGTTCTGATGAGGTATTTGAAGGTTTAGCAGCGCGTAGCGCCTGCACACCTAAATACGCTAAATAAGCACCGGCTATATATTTAAGTGCCATAAACAACGAAGGCGATTGAGTTAAAACCAGCGCGACTCCCAACACACAATAAGCTATGTGTAATAAAATAGCAGCGCCTACACCTGCACTGGTCCATAGCGCATTATGCCTGCCGTACTGTACGCTTTGCTTAAGTACCACAGCAAAATCTGGTCCGGGGCTGGCCACTGCAAAAAAGTGAGCAATGGCAATTAATAAAAACTCATCAATATAAACCATGGTTAACTGGCTTGCTCTGGCGAAAAAGCCAACAACAATGGATTAGCCGACTGGTTAACCAACGCTTTTATTTCTTTTTGCGCTTTTTTAAACTGGCCTCGTAAATGCGGCTTTAAATGTTTTTTAGAGTGTTTATCTTGCTTAAAGTAGCTTACTAAAGCATGCATAAATACAGTATGGGTTTCACTGAGCGTGGCTTCGCGATTGGCATATGGGTTGTAACATGAGCCACAACCCCCCTTAAACTGGTACACGGTATTGCTCATCATCACCCCAAAACCTAAAAAGCACGCTAAAGCATCCGTTGCTTGAGGTAAGAACTCTTTACCACCTGGAGGTAATACGCCTACATGATGAATTAAAATGGTAGCAAGAGTACCTGCAAAGCTAGCTACTAAATCTTGTGGCTGATTAATTTGGTTTGGGTTAAACGACACATTAATTGTATGGCTTGGTGGCACCATTAAATGGCAGTGCTCACCACGTAGATGCTCACTAAATTCAAAATGTGGAAACACCTGAGGTTGTAATTGTTGCGGTGCAACAAGTGTTATAGGCCACTCATCCATACCAGCATAGTGTTTAACACGCGCAAACACTTTACTGGCCATTTCTTCAATGCTTGAAACAGAATCAGGAAAAAACTCGACCGTTGGCAAAATAATTTGGCTGTGCTTAGTAAAAAAATTCAGGTCAAAGTTTTCTGCAGCCCAAATAAAGGTATCAACTAGCCACTGTTGTTCTTGTTCTGCCAATAAGGGTTTTGATTTAAATAGGGTTAACATAAACTATTCTTGCCCCTTCGCCCATTGCCATGCTTGTGTATTGTATAAAGGCACCGTAGAAAGCGCGTGATGATGACTGCCCGTAGATTCTTTCGTTGAGTACGATAAATACAATAACGTATGGGTTTTAGCATCATAAATGCGACGAACTTTTAACGACTTAAACAAAATACTCTTAGATGATTTAAACACGACTTCACCCGACTTACTACGGTCAATAGACTGTAATTGGTCTGCGGTAATTGGCCCTGTTTGGCGACAAGCAATCGACATATCTGATGGGTCTGAAAAGTCTAAATTAGCCTCAATATGACTAATATGACAAGTAACCCCTGTAACAAGCGGATCTTGCTGAGAGTTAACCACCACGTCTTTAGTGGTAAACAGCCCTAAACTCACTGAAGCAACATCATCAGAACACCCTGTAAGCCCTGCTAAACACGCAATTAGACTACCCATTTTGAGATACTTCATAGCAAGTCCTTCGTTCATATTAAAATTAAGTTATGCCTTATACTAAACGCTTTCACTGCGATAAAACAAATTTTATAAGTAATAAAAAAGGCACGCCCGAAGGAGTGCCTTTGCAAACAAATACAGCTAAAAATAATTAAAAGCTATATTGTGCACCTAGATAAACATAACGACCGGCACCGCCGCCGTAGCCACTATAAAAGTTACCTCGGCCACTTGGATAAAATGCCCCTTTGTCGTCAAATACATTATTAATCCCACCAAATACACGTAAGTCACTCTTATCTGTCAGTGCCATAGTGTAAGACGCTGATAAACTATGCTTTAAAAATGAGCCATAGTTTTGATATGCCAGTGGCTCAGGGTTAGCAATACAACCGGCATCGCCCGTAGCACAGCGTTCATCATTTGCAGCAACATATTCAAGGTAATCTTTCTCATCTTCTTGGCTTGCTTTAAAAGCACCTACGTAATTTGTACGCCAGCGGATACGTAAGTCATCCATTTTCCATACAATCGACATAGCGGCTTTATCTTTTGAACGGCCATAACCTGCATACTGAGAAGTCACACTAGAACCATCTAACCCTTCATAGGTTTGCGAGTTTTCAATAATATGATTGTAATCAAGCTTAAATGACAGGTTACCATAGCTACCTATGTCATATTTGTAAGTTGCAACTACATCGTAACCGCGCGCTGTTAACTCATCTAAGTTATATTCACGCTGTAGTATTTTTACAATGTTACCTTCGTCGTTACGGGTAATATCGTTACAATATTCGTTATCACTACCCCACGCAGCCTCTGAGTCATAACATTCACGCATGATGTTTTCGTTACTTATTTCATCAATTGCATCAACAATGGCAATGTCGTAGTAATCCACCGCTAAGTTAAAGCCATCTAAAAACTCAGGTGAAACAGTAATACCAAAGGTATAGGTATCGGCTGTTTCTTCTTTTAAGTTTGGATTACCCGTATTTGGTGAATAGTTATTGTCTTCACTTTCAAATTCAAAATTAGGATCATCAGCCAGCTTTTGTGCCAAGGTTGGCTCTAAACGGCAGTTATCGTGCCCTGGGTTTGTTGATGTTGCAGTTAAGCCATCACAAATATCATCAAATGAATCAAAATCGCCGCGAGGGGGCGATAATAGCTCAGTAATAGTTGGGGCACGCTGTGCACGCGCATAGTTAGCACGTAGCATGTATCCATCAATTGGCTGCCACAATAATCCTAACTTATAACTGGCTACGGTACTGATATTATCAATACTGTAATTTGCTAATCGTAGCGACGTTTCTGCCGACAAACTTTTAGCAAATGGCGCATCTTTTAGCAGTGGCACTGCAAGCTCTGCAAACGCCTCATACACTTCTACTTCACCATAAAAAGAAGGCACAACGTTAAACGTAATACCGCCCGCTTTCATATCATCACTGGTATCTAAGCTTTGCGAGTCTTTACGATACTCTGCTCCAAATACTGCAGACACATTACCTGCTGGCAATTCATATAAGTCACCGGTGATATAACCCATTACCGTGTACTGTTGAATCTCAGTATCAATAATTGGATTTGTACGGATCCAGTCTGCCATGTCAGGGGTAATAGACCCTTCACCAAATAAATTAAGCGGGACACATCCTTGCGCTCGCGCTTCGGCGTCTTTACATTGAATAGTGCCATCGGCTAATTTTTCAGCTTGCAGAGCTTGGTTGACACGTACCGTGTTTAGCTCGTTACTGCGGATTTGATGCTGTTTAAATTGACCATATCCGGCAGAAATATCCCAATCCCATGTATCATCAAACATCATACCTTGCAGGCCAGCCCAGGTACGAATAGTCGTACGGTCGTTATCGGTGCTGATATTACCTACTTCACCAAAACGACGATCCCAATAAATACGGTCTTTGTATGGGTTACTGTCAATAATTTCTTGTGGCACATATGGGTTATCAATAGGAATATAACCTGGCGCAATATCATCGATAGGATCCCCTGTCACTGGGTCGTAGCGAGGTACGTAAGCCCCTTCGTATTCATCTTCTGGTGACTTATCGTTGAACGAGCCACTCTTACTGTATTGAATTTGGAAATAACTCATGATGTCGTCTGTTACATCATAATCGACTTTTATTGCAGTCGAAAAGTTATCACTCGGCACATCAAGCATGACGTATTGCTGTGAATTAATACCATAAATTTCTTCATTGCCTTTCCAATCATCACGTAGCGTTTGACCGTCGTACCAAAACTGAGTGTCGTTATTATTATTCTCTAAAAATACACCACCTAAGGTACCATCGCTTTTGCTTGCCCAATCAGCTTGTGTAATACCACTCATACACTGATAGCCATCGGCGGTGTACATTTGATTACACATCAGCTCATCATCGTAACTATGCGCCGCTTCTATTTGCGCTCGGTCGCGATCGTAAAAGGTCATACCAAAATCACGGTCCCAGTTTGAGCTGACAAATACATAACCGCGATCATCAGCAAATGACGTTCCGTAGTTTAAATCAAGCGTAAATTCGCGACCGCCACCATCTGTTGTTTCACCGCCACGGGCTTGAAATTCAAAACCTTCTTTTTTTGACTGGGTAATAATATTAACAACACCGGCTACCGCATCGGCACCATAAGTGGCCGACGCACCACCACTAATAATTTCAACGCGTTCTACCATACCACTAGGAATGGTATTTAAACTGACATAATTACCGCCGTAACTATTAGAGACAACACGGCGGCCATCAATCAATGTCAACGTTCTATTAGCGCCTAAGTCACGAAGCTGGACTGTTGATAAACCAGTACCCGAAATGCTTGATTGGCTGGTTGTGTTGCCAATACTTTGGCTCAGTGCAGGCATATTATCGATTAATACATCTGAAAGATTGCCTAAGCCTGTATCCTGAATTGATGCTCTGTCCATGGTAACCAGCGGAGTTGTGACCGAAAAACTATCACGCTTTAAACGCGAGCCTGTTACTGTTATTTTCTCTGGTACTTTTTGTACCACTTCTTCGCTTGCCTTAGCAGTTGATTGACGAACAATTGCCTCGTCATTTGCTATTACATGCCCAGATAGACTCGCTGTTATAGCCAAAGCTAAAGCGCATTTTTTGGTTGATATTTTACTCACAGACTTCCCTCATTTTTTATTATCCCATTAGTAGCTTTTTTATTAACTTTTTAGTTATTAAATCTGTTTTGTACTAATTGGTTTGTTTTACTAATAACAGGTTGTAAGTAATCGTGAATAAAAGCACAATGAGAGGTGTCTCGTTTATATCCCTATTTTACATCTATTTAATATCTATTTATTTATAATCATGGACTTATATTTATTGTGTTAGAATGTTGTAAAATTGAATATTAACTAATTATCGTGTTACTTTGCATTAAACAACACGTACAAACATCGCTAATAACTCATACTAGGAAGAGGTTTAAATACACATACTATGAATACTCAACAGCCTTTTTCAATTGGAAATTGCCAAATATCGGCGTTTGAAAATAAGCTGTTTTGTGCTGATAAAGCCTGTATTTTACAACCTAAATTTATAGAGCTGCTGACCTACTTAGTAGCGTGTTATCCAAATGCGGTGAGTCGCGAACAACTAATCGAAAACGTATGGGATGGTAATCAATATGTGGGTGAGAAAGCGCTCACTAATGCCATATGGCACCTTCGTAAAAGCTTTAAAGAGCTTGACCCCGACAACACCTACATAGAAACACTGCGTAAAACAGGTTATCGCTTAGTGCAAAAACCAATAATGCCAAACGCGCAGAACAGTATTAATACATCCTCTACTCGCCCTAAATATATTTTCGCTGTAGTCATGGCTATCGTGGTCTTGTTATTCGCTGGAGTCTGGGGTTACAACGCTTTTAGCGATGAAAATAAGCCACTTGCGCTATCGCAACAAGCAGAGCGCTTATACGATCATGTTGAAACCATTACTACCAGCCCTGGACGAGAGCTATTCCCTGCTATATCCAGCGACAGTCACTTTTTAGCATATTCTTGGCGCCGCCCTGGTCATAAAGCAAATTTATACTTACGTGATTTACATTTACCCAAACAAGCTGCAATAGCACTTACCGACACCCCATTCATTGAAGGGCGAGCGGTATTTAGCTCTGACTTAACCTTTATTTATTATTATCGCCGTATATCTGGTCAAGGCTGTGAGGTTATTCAGCAAAATATTGCCTCGGGAAATACCACTATTTTAGGGAAGTGCGGCAGCAAAGCGAGTACCGATATAGACATAAATGCCCTAGGCACTAAACTGGTTTATATTAGTGAAGATGATGAAAATAATCTGACTCAACTTAACCTTGTTGATTTAACCTCATCGCCATACACAATTACTCAAATACCTTGTATTTCAGCATGCCAATATAACGATGAGTCGGTTGTGTTCTCCCCAGATGCAACTCAACTTGTAGTATCTCGTAACTTACCAACGGGGTTTGAAGAATTATTTTTAATCGATATAAAAACAGGCAATGCAAAGCAGTTAACTACTGGGTTTATTGATATGAGAGGCGTTGATTGGCACCCCTCTAAGGCGCAACTCGTTTTTTCTGGTGTAAAAAAAGGTAAACGCCAAGGGTACTTTTACAACCTTAAAACACAACAAATGATCAATGCCCGCATAGATGGCTTAAGCTACCCAGAATTTGCCAGTAATGGCAGTTTGTATTTTCATCAGTGGAATATAGACTCGGCTTTAATGCGTTTAGAGGTTAATAATGCGGTTGCAAGCTCTCCTTTCCCAGTGTTATCGAGCCATTTTAGTACCCGCTTTCCTAATTACAATAAAGCCAGAAACAAACTCGCGTTTGTCTCTAATGAGTCGGGCTCAATGGAATTGTGGACCGCAAATAAAGACGGTACGTCTCGAAAGCAGCTCACTAATCTCAATGCCAATATTTACCACCCAGTATGGTCGCCTGATGGTGATTATATTGCTTTTGTTGCCTCGCACCCTAGTGGTCATGCGTTATACCTGTATGACTTTAATAAACAAACCAGTGAATTATTACCTACGGGCTTTAGCGATCATGGCAAACCGAGCTGGGCTGCAGACAGTAAAAGCGTATTAGTCTCTGATGATCAGCACGTGTATCGCTTCGATTTAAATGGTAATAAACTCGAACAAGCCATAGATTCTCCAACATTATATGCTTATGAAAACAAGCAAGGCGCTTTAGTTTTTGCCAACCAAGCAACTAATCAATTATGGATCAAAGATCCTGATAGCCAAACTGAGCAACCACTGGTTAGCGAAATTAATTTATCTAATCATAATTCGTGGTACTTTTTTGAAGGCGACACCTTAGCGACATCGCGTATTTACTATTTTAATGTAAAACAAGGTGATTACCGTTTGAGTTATTACGACTTTTCAACCAAAAGCCATCATGACGTTATACGCCTTCCCGAACGCGCATTTAGTCGTACCTCTGGCTTAACCTATATTTCAAATACCAACTGGCTGGTATACTCTTCGTATAAGTCACCACAAATTGACATAAAACGTATCAACCATCAATATTTGCCCTAAAAGCAACAGCCTGAACTATGCTAAGCCAAATTTTTAAAAATTAAGTTCCATAGGGTTAGCGTGTACAAACCCGTTTGGTATAATTAAACAAACCAATCTAAAGAGGATACGCTAAATGCCACACATTATTATTGAACACTCAGAAGATCTGCCTTTATTACCTCAGGTTCTCGTGGAAAAAATCCACACAACAACATTTGAAAGTGGCTTATTTGATTTAGAAACAATAAAAACTCGTGCTATTGCGTATCAACATTACCAATTAGGTGTGGGTAAAGAAGGGTTTATTCATATTGCTGTACATATTATGGCTGGGCGCTCTATTGAGCAAAAGCAAAAGCTAAGTGAGCAGTTACTAGCGTGCCTACAAACATACTGCAGAGCCTCTGATAGCTTAAGCGTTAATATTTACGAAATGAATCACGAGATTTATCGTAAAAATTAACGGCTATTAAAACATCATAGTTATAGGCAAGTGCTCTATAACTATGATGGTATCCCCGCTCTGCTAATTTTTATAAAACCGCGGTTAAAGCGTAAACTTACCTAGTAAATCCCTTAAAATATTCGACTCTTTATTTAAACCATTACAAAGCTGCTCTGACTTTTTCATATTTTCTTTGGTTTGCTCTGCCGAGTCGGAGATCATTACAATATTTTGGCTAATTTCTGAGGTTGCTAACGTTTGCTCTCGCGTTGCTGTAGCCACTGAGTTATTTAACTCGCTTAACAGTACAATTTCCTGTGAAATACCATTTAATGTATGGCCTGTTTCTTTTAATCGTTCGGCATTTTCTAAAGTGTTTTTGCTGCCCAATTCAATCGCAGTTACCGTGCTTGAAGCTTTAGCATTTAACGAAGCAATCATCTCATTAATTTGCTCTGTAGACTCCGCAGTACGCTGTGCAAGCGTTCTCACTTCATCAGCAACTACTGCAAAGCCACGCCCTTGCTCTCCAGCTCTCGCCGCTTCAATTGCCGCATTTAACGCCAATAAGTTAGTTTGCTCAGAAATCCCTTTAATGACATCCAATACATGAGAAATTGATTTAATCTCTGTCGAGAGCTCTAACACCGAAGCCACAGAATTGGCCATCGATGCTTCTAACTGTTCCATTTGTTTAATTGTGCTTTGCACAAAACCAACGCCTTTATGCGTCGTTTCTTCGGTTTTAGTCGCAATATCTGCCGCATTGCTGGCACTGCCAGAAATATCCTGAACCGTAACTTCCATCTCATTAACCGCTGCCGCCACCGTTTGTGTACTCGATGACTGTACCTCAGCTAAATTAGCTGCTCCTTGTACTTGCTCAAGTACATCTTGGGAAATACCTTTAACATGAATTGCCGACTCAGAAACCTGTTTAAACATATAATGTAACTGCTCTAAAAACAGATTAAACTTAATCGCCAAGTCTGAAATTTCATTATTATCGTCAGTAGGAAGTCGCGCTGTTAAATCGCCATCTTTTTCTGTTAACGCATTCACTGCTGAAGTAATGTTTTCGATTGGCCTAAATATTTGCCCTACCAACACGCGTGCTGACGCTAAACCGACAAGAGCAATAATTACACCAAAAATGATATTAGTATTAATAGCACTATTAATTGGGCCATATAATTGCTCTTGGGGAATTTCAGCAACTAGATGCCAACCTAATGAGTTTACAGGCGTACTTGATACAACATAGTCATCACCATCAATTACTTTACTTTGAATTGCCCCATTTTTAATCGGCGTCAAGTCAACAGATTGCCCTATTTTAGTTTTATTACCATGCAGCATAATCTCGCCACTACCAGAGACCAAATAAACAATGCCGCCCTCACCTATCCTATATTCACTTATGAGATCCACCATAGAATCGAGCGAACGGCCAATTCCGGCAATTCCTTGTCGTTGCCCATCAAGCTCAATGGCATAATTAATAAATACCATCACCTCAGAGCTGCCTTTATCTATGTCGAGCGCTACTTCAAATGGTCTATCCGATGCTAAAAAAGCATCAAACCAAGTATCACTACTATCTATTTGCCTGGAAATACCTTCATCGGTGTAATAGTTACGGGAGTTTTTAGAAATAATATATGCGTTACTGGCTTGGTTTTTATTTTTTATATGTTTGAGGTAATCAATAAATTTACCTCGGCTTTGCGCATCTTCATTATTATTCATCCATTGCTGCACAAATAAGTTTTGCGCTATTTCTTTGCCTACAACAATAGGTGTAGAAAGTTCCAGCTCTATTTGGCTTTTAACTTCACTAAGCGCAGTCGGTAAATCTACTTTTGCTAGTTTTTCTTCTGTATTTGAGCGAATACTATTGGAAAAGATTAGAGTAGATATTGCTAAAGGAGCAACAACAGCCAGAATAAGGCTGAGGTATACTTTTCGTTTTAATAACATAGAGCACCTAAGGAGTAACTAAGCAGTATTTTATATACCGCACACAATTAACAGTAGCGACATTAAAGGGCATAAAGTAAAGATTTTTATAATAAAACCCCATAACACTTTAATAGTAGATTCAACTGTGTTTATTGCAATGTATTCAATAGAATTAATAAAAAAATCAGTGTACTGGTGAAAAATACGATAGAAATAACAAAAGCGAATTTTATAAACTAGGAAAATGAGTTTTTATTTACTTGGAAAGCTTGTAAAAGTGGTGGCCCCTCCCAGACTCGAACTGGGGACCTAACGATTATGAGTCGTGTGCTCTAACCAACTGAGCTAAGGGGCCATCTTTGTATAACTGTAAGCAGTTAATTTTTGAAGCGTTTAGCCACAGAGCGACTAAAGCGGGTTGCAGTATAAAAAGTTTTTAGGGGCTTGTCACTAGCAAAAAGCTTTATTTTAACAATCAAGGGGCTAACTGCTCAAATAGTAGGCTTTTAGATTTATTGGTGATGACTTCGAAGAAACGAACTCGTTAAATAATAGTAGTCTGAGTAACTAATACACATACCTTACGATGGCAATTAGCAACTCAGTATTAAATGTATTACTGCGATACGGCGTTATTTTTTGGCGATAATATAAATCGCATGAATTAATCCTGGGAAATAGCCGAGCAAGGTTAGCAGAATATTTAACCAAAAGTGCATCCCTAGCCCCACCTGTAAAAATACACCCAGTGGTGGTAATAAAATAGAAAAAATAATCCTGATGATATCCATAATTTAACCCTTCTAACGTTAGCAAAGCAAAAAGCCCAGCAAGGCTGGGCTTTTAGTATAGTGTATTATTCTGCAATAACAGTTAATTCATCAACTACTTTGCGAACATCTTCAGCGTTCTTAGCAATTTCCATCGCTAATTGCTTTTCAGCATCAGACTCAACTGAACCTTTAAGAGTTACTACACCATTATCGGTATCAACATCAATGTCTGTACCACCTACTTCAGAATCAAATAAGTAGCGTGTTGTGATCACTGTTGTGATTTTGGCATCGGTTAAATCACTTTCGGTATCGTTACCCATCATTTTAGAATCATGCTTCTTCATTTCGGTGTTTTTTACCACAGTTAGACTGTTTTCAACGTCAGTTACACCATCTAGGCTTAGCACGAGTTCTTCAGCAAGTTCTTTATCTACATCGCTGTTTACTTTACCTGTTAGCATTACCTTGCCGTTTTTTACGTCCGTGTTGATATCAAAGTTGTTTAGATTGGTGTTCATCAGCAGTACTGTTTCTGCCTTTCCATCAATCCAAGCATCTTTGCTTTCGTTTTCCCAGCTGCTAGCTTGAGCGCCCATTGCGGTTGTTCCTAATACTAGGGCTGCAATCATAGACTTATTAAATGTTTTCATAATCGTTCTCCTTTTGATTAAAGACACTTAAACTAATGCGAACATCGGGCCAACTATTTTTACATTTAAATTTCAATGACTTAAATCAAAACTACCGATACTGACTTAAACCTACGAAGTAAACATTTACAGACCATTGCGTAAAACTTTCTCGAATAGCGAAACTTACTAAATAATTGTATATTTGGTTAATCTGTCGTTAATATAATAAAGGATGAAAAAACAAAAAAACATAAAGTAATGATTTTAAATGAATTAATATTTGGTATAAGGCTTGCTTTGAACTAGCCAGCAACCTTAAAAGGATAATTTAAATGTCTGTTAAAATTGAAGACCGCCCTATCGAGCAAGTTCGTGAGCAAGTAATTGATCAACTCATTTATAATTACAGCCATGGTGTCATTTCTGTAGAAGCATTTGAGAGGCGCTTAGACGATGCAATGGCAGCGAGTGACAATAGCGCGCTTATGGCCCTTGTTGAAGATTTAACCTTAAATACTGACCAGCAATATAAGGCACAAAAGCACTCGCAGTTTGCACCTAATTATAGTGCGCAGCATGAGACTGATGAAGAGCCACTTACATTAAGAAGCATTCTTGGTTCAAGTGAACGAAGCGGCCAATGGGTGGTGCCTCAAAACATTTATATAGAAAACTACATGGGGTCAATCAATCTTGATTTTACGGATGCTATTTTTACCCACCAACATGTCACTATTCACGTTAATTGTTACTTTGGCAGCGAAGAAATATATGTACCTGAGCACGTTAATGTAGTTTCTAAAATGTTTTGTATTTTAGGCAGTTTTGAAAATAAAACAGTTTCACTCAATAAACGCCAAGGGCCAACGATTCAAATTGAAGGAAAAACTGTTTTAGGCTCTGTAGAAGTTAAAGTTAAGCGCACTATTAAAGAAAAATTTATTAGCTTTGCAAATGATCTAAAAACTCAACTTGGTATGAATGGTAAACATTATTAAATATGCTAAACATTTGATGAAGCCAAAATAGTTGGCTTCATTCATATTATAAGTCGTTATTTCGCTCACTAGGTACATCACTCATATACTCTACAAACTCAATCTCAAACCCTGCGGGATCAATATAATAAATGTTCTTTCTAAATGGATTTACAGCGCCTTGCTTACTTATTGCAAAGCCCGCATGCTTTAAGCGCGCTATTACTTCATTTAAGTTATTGGTTACATAGGCAAAGTGTGCCAAGCCAATTTGATGCCCTGATAAGTCACGATTTTTCCCTTCACCGTGATCGCTTATAGCAATATATTGATCGTTATCACCAAAATGTACCCAGCGCCTTGCTTTACCATACCAAGTTCCTTCTCCCTCACTTCTAATTGACCAATAGGGAAACGCTGCTTGGTAAAACTTAAGCATGGCGTCTATATCACTTACAACTAAATTTACGTGTTCTAATTTCATAATTTTCTTCCTGTTAATTGAATATAGAACATCATAAAACCTCAAGCTCACTTTAGGTAAAGCGCTAATTTACAAATTTATTGCTTGTTTTTATTTCGATAAATATATCGAAAGATCATAGCTGTACAAAAAACACTCACAAGTATTTAGGCTTTATGGTTTACTTTATGGCAAAAACCGCTAAAATACGCCGGCTTAAATATATAAACGTTCTTTTACAACCCAAAGGTAATACCATGCATCCAATGTTAAACATTGCGGTTCGCGCTGCGCGTAACGCAGGCAAACTTATTCTTCGTGCAAGTGAAGATTTATCAAAAGTTGAAGTGCAACAAAAAGGCACCAACGATTTAGTTACTAACATTGATAAAGAAGCCGAAGCCGTAATTCGTGACACTATTTTACGTTCTTACCCTGATCACTGCATCGTTGGTGAAGAGTTAGGCGAACACAAAGGTAAGGATGCTGATTACCAATGGATTGTTGACCCACTTGATGGCACAACTAACTTCATCAAGGGTATCCCTCATTTCGCAGTATCTATTGCACTTAAAGTTAAAGGTCGTTTAGACCAAGCCGTAATTTACGATCCAATTCGTGGCGAGCTTTTCACTGCTTCTCGCGGTCAAGGCGCACAGTTAAACAGCAAACGTTTACGTGTATCTAAAACGGTTGAACTTGCTGGTTCTGTTCTTGCTACAGGCTTTCCTTTCAAACAAAAACATCACTTAGATGCATACTCTGAAGCGTTTAAAGCGTTATTTGTTCACACGGCTGATATTCGTCGTGCAGGCTCTGCTTCGCTAGATATGGCGTATGTTGCAGCGGGTCGTGTTGATGGTTTCTTTGAAATTGGTTTAAAACCTTGGGATACAGCAGCAGGCGAGCTATTAGTTAAAGAAGCTGGCGGCATGATTGTTGATTTTGCTGGCGGTAATAACTACAACGTGAGCGGTAACGTAATCTGTGGTGCACCTAAGCTAACACAGGCGATTGTTCGCGAAATGCGCCCAGTATTATCTGAGTCGTTATTACGTTAATCGTAATTACGTACTAAAAAAAGGAGCCTAGGCTCCTTTTTTGCTTTTGGTTAGCCACTTTTTTTACTATTGGATAAACGTACAATAGCGGGAGCAGGCCTTCTTCGATTACATATAAATAAGTAGCTTTGACGATAACGTTTTGCTTCTTTTTTAGCATCTGTCGCTAATGCCGCTACTTGATGACTATTTTTGCACTGCTGCAGATCAGGCTCAACTAAACCTATCGATAATGTAAGTAAAGGTACAAACTGCTTTTCGCCCTCTCGATTAGTTGCCCAATACCCTTTTCCAGCAATATGCTCTGGCGTAAAAAACACGCGTGACTGTAGTTCAAATTGCGTGATAATGGTATTACAAATCTCCACCGCATCTTTTTTTTCAAACACCACCATAAAGTCATCGCCGCCAATATGCCCGACAAAGTTAGCGCTGTGCGCACACGCTTTTACAGTAACATCGGCCAGAAGTTTTATTACGCTGTCACCACTGGCATAGCCATACAAATCGTTAAATTGTTTAAAGTGATTTAAATCGATATAGGCTAGTGAAAATGGCTGTTTATGTTGCAGACGCTGCTCTATTACCTCACTAATTGCCACATTACCCGGTAACATGGTCAAAGGGTTAGCATGTTGAGCGTGGCGGATTTTTTCTGCTGTAATGTGCTTTAGTATGTCTCTGAGCGGTGCCAAGCCTAAATATTTATTGTTGCAGGTGATAACAATATGGCGACGAATATCAAAGTCTTGCTCTGTTATTTGCTGGGAGACAATATCAAGCATTTGATTTTCATCAACCACCAAAGGTTGTTTATCCATTAACTCAGTGACTTCACATTTATCATAAAGTGCATGCCCATAAGGCGCGGCAAACACTTCTGTTAGCTGATCTTTGTGTAACAGCCCTATTGGCTGCTGACTGCTATTTAATACCGGTAAGCTGATTATGCTTTTGTCTTGCTCAAAAAGTGCATGAGCTTCTTTACAACGCGTATGACTGCTAATAGCAGGCTGAGCAACAGCAAGCACACCTATTGCCATTGATTGTTCAAACTTTGAGGCGGCTTGGGTCGAAGTGAGCGATTGTAACTGTTTACAGTTGTAGTCATAACTTGGCTGTTGACTCGGTCTTTCTAACAAGAACCCCTGAACATGACTCATGCCTATACTTTTAACTAAATCTAGCTCTTCGGAACGTTCGATTCCCTCTGCAATCACCGCTGTATTTGTTGCCCGTGCTAACACCATAATTGATTTTAGAAATTCTTTTTTAACTTCGCTTTGATCGCAATGATCAATAAAGTAACGATCAATTTTTACAATATCTGGGCATAACTGCGACCATTGCTTTAGTCCTGAATAACCTGCACCGAGATCGTCAATAGCAATCGTAAAGCCTAACTCTCGATAATGAGCGATGGTTTTTAACAGTAAAAAGCCATCATCTACTTTTTCTTGTTCAGTTACTTCAATCACCACTCGATTGGCAGCAAGACCAAACTGTTCAATTAAATGTAAGGTTTCGCCTTTAGGGTGGCTCGGATCGAGTAGAATTTTTGGGCTGACATTTAAAAATAACTTCCCTTGCAGACTGAGTTTTACAAAATTTTCAATGGCGCGAGAACGGCATAAAAGCTCAAGCTCTGAAATCAATTGGTATTTATGAGCCGCTTCGAATAGCTTATTTGGCATGGCTAACGGACCATTTTTAGGGCCGCGGCTAAGCGCTTCATACCCAATAATAGATTGCTTAGCTATATCGAAGATAGGTTGGAACAAGGTTGTTATTGCTCCTTGTTGTAAAATTGACTCTAAGACTTGTCGTTGCTCAGTCACTACTAGCTCAAATAAAAATTTAATAAGAGCAATAAAATACCAACTGAGTATGACTATTATGTGACTTATCTAGGAGGCAATAAAAAACCGCTCACTAGGAGCGGTTTTGTTTTAAGAATAGTTTAATCTCAATTAAGGCATTGGATCTAAATCAGCGCCTTCTTTTTCAATCACTTCTGGTATTAAATCTTCTTTACTTACGCCCATGGCAATAGCCACCGAGCTGGCAACGTAAACTGAAGAGTAAGTACCAATAAATACACCAAATAGTAGTGCAGTAGCAAAGCCATGAATGGTTTGGCCGCCCCATACAAATAACGCAATCAGTACTAAAATAGTAGTGATTGAGGTTACTAAGGTACGGTTAAGTGTTTGCGTAAGCGAGATATCAATAATTTCAATCGTGTCGTCAATACGCACTTTGCGGAAGTTTTCACGAATACGGTCTGATACAACAATGGTATCGTTTAGTGAGTAACCTATCACGGCAAGTATTGCTGCCAAAATAGTTAAGTCAAACTCTAAACCTAGCACCGAGAATAAACCAATCGTAATGATTACATCGTGTAAAAGCGCGCCAACTGCGCCCACAGCAAAACGCCATTCAAAGCGAAACGCCACATAAATTAAGATACAAATAAGTGCAGTTAACATGGCAAGGCCACCCTGCTCTTTTAAGTCTTCACCTACGCTTGGGCCTACAAACTCAATGCGGCGCATTACTACGCTATCATCGGCTTGTTTAAGTGCAGCAATCACTTGGTTACCAATTACTTCTGCTTTTACATCATCACCGCGAGGGGCTAAACGGACCAGTATTTCTTGGCTTGAGCCAAAAAGCTGTACCGATGCATCAGCAAAGTCGTTTTCAGCCAGTACATTACGTACTTTTTTCAGATCGGCAGGTTGCGAAAAACCCACCTCAACTGCTGTACCGCCGGTAAAATCTAAACCGAAATTTAAGCCTTTAACAAAAAGTGACGCCAGCGACGCTATAATTAATAACGTAGAAAAGCCCATTGCCACTTTTCGAAGAGACATGAAACGAAGGGTTTTTCCGCCCAATCTTAAAATTTGCATGTCTGCTCCTTAAATTGAAAGTTTATCAACACGTTTGCCACCAATAAATAGGTTGATCACCGCACGGGTACCTATAATTGCTGTAAACATAGAGGTTAAAATACCAATTGCTAGGGTTACCGCAAAACCTGCAACAGGACCGGTACCAACAGCAAACAAGATAATCGCCGCAATTAATGTGGTGATATTGGCATCAAAAATAGTACTAAAGGCGCTATCGTAACCAAAATGAACCGCTTGTTGAGGGCTGCGGCCATCGGCTAGCTCTTCACGAATACGTTCAAATATAAGTACGTTCGCATCAACTGCCATACCAACAGTCAGTACAATACCAGCTATACCCGGTAGGGTAAGCGTTGCACCAGGAATTAATGACATAACACCAATGATAAGTACTAAGTTGGCAGCCAGTGCAATATTCGCAACAAGGCCAAAACCTTTGTAGTAAATAAGCATAAAGGCCAATACAAACGCAAAGCCAAGAGCTACAGCGGTCATACCTGCTTCAATGTTTTCTTGACCTAGGCTTGGCCCAACCGTACGTTCTTCTACAATTTGAATAGGCGCAACCAGTGCACCCGCGCGAAGTAGTAAACTTAAGTTATGTGCTTCAGCTGGGTTATCAATACCGGTAATGCGGAATGAACGGTCAAGACGCGCTTGAATGGTTGCTACGTTAATAACTTCTTCCACTTTAATTGGCGGAAGTGCTTTACCGTCACTGTCTTTTTTACCTGATGGCTTGTATTCAATAAACACGGTAGCCATACGTTTACCGATAGCACGCTTGGTAAAGGCATTCATTTTTGCCCCACCTTTACTATCGAGTTTAATGCTTACTTGTGGACGCTGGTACTCATCTGCACCTGACTGCGCGCCAGTAATATGGCTGCCTTCAAGAATAATGCGTTTTTTTAGCACCACAGGATAACCATCACGGCTCATGATCATTTCAGTACCCGGTGGGATACGACCTTGAGCAGCGGCGCTTATGTCAGCATTTTCGTCAACTTCACGAAACTCAAGTGTTGCCGTAGCACCTAAAATTTCTTTAGCGCGAGCGGTATCTTGAATCCCTGGCAATTGCACAATAATACGTTCAGCACCTTGGCGCTGTACGTTTGGCTCTGCAACCCCAATTTGGTTGATTCGGTTACGAATAATAGTTTCGTTTTGCTTGATAGCATAGTCACGAATTTCTTTTAGCTTTAGCTCACTCATAGTGGCAAAGAATGCGTTATCGTTACTGCTATCATCAATGTAAACGTTTAATGGGTAACGGCTTTCTAAAAAGCGCTCTGCAGCGTCTTTATCTTCTTCGTTACGCATTTCTACACGCATGCGCTCAGAACCAGCTACACGGCGCACACTACGATAACGTAGTTTTTCTTCACGCAGGTCGCTACGGAAATCTTGCTCCATTTGCTCTAACTGATTATCCACCGCAGTGACCATATCGATTTCCATGGTGAAATGTACACCACCACTCAAATCTAGGCCTAACTTCATAGGATTACCGCCCAGCGACTTTAACCACGCCGGTTGTGCAGGAGCCATATTAATAGCTGAGATATAATCGTTACTTAGCGAGTTACGCAGTAAGTCTTGTGCTTTTAGTTGGTCTTCAACATTTTTAAAACGAACAAGAATTTGCCCATCTTCGAGCTTTGTCGATTTAGCGCTTACGTTGTCTTTTTTGAGGATTGCGTTTACTTTGTCTACAACACTGAGGTCAACATCGGTGCCTTTAGCGCCAGAAACCTGTATGGCCGGATCGCGGCCATACAGGTTTGGTGAAGCATATAAAAGGCCAATGGCTAACACAGCTAAAACAAGTAAATACTTCCAAATTGGAAACTTGTTTAACACGGGGTCGTCCTTATTATTTTTATAGCGACTTCATTGTGCCTTTAGGCAATACAGCAGATACTGCTGATTTTTGTACTGTTACTTCTGCTTGCTCATTTAATGAGATCACGATGAAGTCTTTATCTTCAGCAATTTTTACGATTTTACCCACTAAACCACCTTGGGTTAGCACTTCATCGCCTTTTGCCATCGCGCTCATTAAGCTTTTATGCTCTTTTACACGCTTTGCTTGCGGGCGGTAAATTAAAAAGTAAAAAACCAAACCAAAAATCGCTAACATAATTAGCATTTCCATACCGCCGCCTGCTGCAGGTGCACCAGCGCTTGCATGCGCGTTTGAAATAAATAAACTCATAATACTTCCTCTTTAATTTTTAAATTTTAATTTGTTGTATCAGCTAGCTCTGGCACTGCTTGGCCTCGGCGAGCGTAAAAATCGTGGACAAATGTCTCTAGTTGACCTTCGCTAATAGCATTACGCAAACCTTCCATAACACGTTGATAGTATCGTAAGTTATGGATAGTGTTTAGTCGTGCACCCAAAATTTCGTTACATTTGTCTAAATGATGCAAGTAGGCGCGCGAATAATTTTTACAGGTATGGCAATCACACTCGGGATCAAGTGGACCAGTATCTGTTTTATGCACTGCGTTACGGATTTTAATGGTACCCGTTGTAATAAATAAGTGACCATTACGTGCATTACGCGTTGGCATTACACAGTCAAACATATCAATACCACGACGAACCGACTCAACTAAGTCTTCTGGCTTGCCTACACCCATTAAATAACGTGGTTTGTTTTCTGGCATTTTATAAGCACAATGGTCAAGAATATTAATCATTTCATTTTTAGGTTCACCAACCGATAAACCACCAAGTGCATAGCCATCAAAACCAATTTCTTCAAGGCCCGCTTGTGATTGTGCACGAAGCTCAGGATACATACCGCCTTGAATAATACCAAACAATGCTGATGGGTTGTCGCCATGCCCTTCTTTTGAGCGCTTAGCCCAACGAAGAGAAAGCTCCATAGAGTCTTTGGCTTCTTTTTCAGTGGCAGGATATGGCGTACATTCGTCAAATATCATCACGATATCTGAGCCAAGATCACGCTGCACTTCCATTGATTTCTCTGGCGACATCATAATTTGATCACCATTAACTGGCGATTGGAACATTACGCCTTCTTCAGTGATTTTACGCATTGCGCCAAGGCTAAATACTTGGAAACCGCCTGAGTCAGTAAGAATTGGGAAGTCCCAGTTCATAAAATCGTGTAAATCACCATGCTGTTTGATGATTTCAGTACCTGGACGCAACATTAAGTGAAATGTATTGCCTAAACAGATTTGTGCACCCGTTGCTTTAACTTCATCAGGTGTCATGCCTTTAACTGTGCCATAAGTGCCTACAGGCATAAACGCTGGTGTTTCTATTACACCTCGGTCAAAAATCAAGCGACCGCGGCGTGCTTTGCCATCGGTGCAGTCTAATTCAAATTTCATAATATCCTCTGTGTCGGAAAAACAGTCCAACAAGCTATAATTTAACCGCTCGATTCTACCCTTTTTACCACCCTATTACTATTAGCAGTGATAAATTCACTGTGCTTAGGAGTAAAATAAAAACCAATAACGCTGTAAATTATTTACGGGTCAAAAACATCGCATCGCCATAGCTAAAAAAGCGATACTGTTGTTCAATCGCAGTATTGTAAGCACCCATAATATTGTCTTGCCCTGCAAAGGCACTGACCAGCATAATTAGGGTTGATTCAGGTAAATGGAAGTTGGTGACCATGGCATCAACAACGTTAAATTGATAACCTGGGAAAATAAAAATATCGGTATCACCAAAGTAAGTATCTAACTTGCCGCCATGTATTTTTGCTGCCGACTCTAGTGAGCGAACTGAAGTTGTACCTACTGCAATCACACGCCCGCCTTTGGCTTTAGTACTGGCAACCGCATCCACCACAGCTTGCGGCACTTCAATATATTCAGAGTGCATGATGTGCTCATCAACACTTTCTACCCTAACCGGCTGGAATGTACCTGCGCCAACATGCAAGGTAACAAAGGCCATTTGTACGCCTTTATTTTTAAGTGCAGCCATGAGTTTATCATCAAAATGAAGGCCTGCTGTTGGTGCTGCAACGGCGCCTGGCTTTTCGCCATATACTGTTTGGTATCGCTCTCGATCCGCTTCGTTATCTGGGCGGTCAATGTAAGGAGGAAGCGGCATATGGCCAACATCATTTAAGATGTCGAGCACATTTTCACTGCGGTCAAACTCAAGCTCAAATAACGTATCGTGGCGTGCCACCATAATGGCTTTTGCTTTGCCCTCTAAAATGAGTACATTGCCCGGTTTTGGCGATTTACTAGCACGAATGTGCGCAAGAACGCGGTGTTCATCTAATACACGCTCTACCAGCACCTCAACTTTACCGCCAGATTCTTTTTGACCAAACATACGCGCAGGTATTACTTTGGTGTTGTTAAAAACCAATAAGTCGTTTTCGTTAACAAGTTCGAGAATGTCACTAAATATTTTATGCTCAACAGTACCGCTCGGCCCGTCTAAGCTCAATAAACGGCTACTAGTTCTGTCTGCTTTTGGAAAACGAGCAATTAATTCATCAGGTAAGTCAAAGCTAAAATCAGCTACGCGCATTGTTAGAATTCCACATCATTTAAAATCGCGCCAAGTGTATTACTATTACTGATGAAGCTCAAGATACCCCCTATATTCTCCCTAATTACTATTACTAATGAAGCTCAAAATATCCCTTATATTCTCCCTAATTGGCCACTAATGAACTACATTTAAAATAGCGGTTAAATACGCTTGTTCTTATGGCTAAATATCATTACTCTTACAGTTTTATGATCTGCATTTCTCGGAGTGGTACCTAAGTGGCGAAACAGCTTAAATTGCTAATATTAAATGCAAGTAATGATGAGCGCCAGACTATACGTGCCACGCTGGAGAGGCTTAGTGTGTTTGAGTTTATTGAAGCCTCAGACAGCCAAGATGCGTTAAAAATATTAAAAAACCAAAGTGTAAATATAATCATAACCGGCTTAGATGTAGGTAAAATTGATGGTTGGCGGTTTTCACGTATGATCCGCTCTGGTTTACTTAAAACACCGAAAAACACGCCTATTTTGCTAATTCCGCCCATTTATTGTGAGCGTATCGCCGAAACTACCGCACGTAGCTATGGTATAGATGCGGTACTGCCTTTTGAACGCCAAGATATATTGCCGCAAATACTAGCAAACGTGTTGTCGAGCCATTTAGAAAAAAGTAGTCGCTTAAACCTATTGTTATTAGAACCCTTTGCCAGCAGAGCAAATGATATGAGTGAACAGTTAAAGCTAAACTTTGCAATTACTCATGTTACTAACGAAAAAGCCGCGCTAAGTGCCTATAATCAGCAGCCGTTTGCTATCGTGCTACTCGATGCCACTGCAGCACAAGCTGAGAGTTCAAATCAATTAGTTGAAAAGATTCTGCAGCATAACCCTCAACAAGCCATTGTTACTATTATTGATAAAAACGATGCCGATTACGCTGAGCAGTTATTACTTTCAGGCGTTACCGACTTTATTCGTGCTCCTTACGATCCCTCATTTTTAAATAAAGTCTGTGATCATGCTGCTCGTCGAGAAGATTTTATGGTGAGCTATGCTGAGTTTGCTAATAAGGTACAGCAGCTAAGTATTAGTGAAGTTAAATATCGCGACCTGTTTTCAGCACATCAGCGTATTTTATTGCACTTAAACACGGTTGTACTTGAACTAGACCAACAAGGGAATATTCGCTTTATAAACCCTGCGTGGGAATCTCTGAGCGGCTTTGGAGTTAAGTCGACCTTACAACAACCACTCACTGCATTTTGTACCACTGAACATAAACAGTCATTACAATCAACAATTGATGATATTTTACAAGGTGGTGCGAACAAACAAAAAATAGAAGTTAAGCTGAGCCAAAAAAATGGTAACTCAGTGTGGGTAGAATGTCGGCTTCAGTTAATAAAAAATAGCAGCAACAACGCCACTATCACCGCCACACTCGATAACATTCATGAGCGCAAACAAGCAGAGTTGCAATTGCGCCATTTAGCCCTGCATGACACCTTAACAGGACTACACAACCGTTATTATTTTGACCAACAGCTTAACTATATATGCCAGAGCGAAAACACCCATACAAATATTGAACATGCGCTTATTTATATTGACCTTGACCATTTTAAAATAATAAATGACAGTAAAGGCCACCAACAAGGTGACATTGTTTTAAAAGAAGTGGCGCAGCTATTTATTGCCAATATTAGTAATGAGCATCTGATCTGCCGTGTCGGTGGTGATGAGTTTGCGGTGATACTTAAAAATACCAATTTATTGGATGCACATTTAATTGCAGAAGGGATTTGTAGTGCCATTGAAGGCAACCAATTTAAATCTGAAGAGCAAATCTATTCAATTAGTTGCTCGATTGGTTTAACCCAAATTACCGCTGATAACTGCGATCCAAATGAATGCTTAAAGCAGTCAGATATTGCGTTATATATTGCTAAAAATTTAGGCCGTAACTTAGTACATTGTTATTCAAAACAAGATGGTGAGAACAATGCGCTGCAAACGGGTTTAGAGTGGGGCCATGGGGTACGTCAAGCACTCCAACAAGACAGTATAGAGCTTCATTATCAACCCATTTGGGATTTTAAAACTAATCAGGTTGCCTACTTTGAAGTACTGCTAAGGTTAAAGCTAGACGACGAACTTATTTACCCTAATCAATTTATTCCCTCATTGGAAATGCTTAACGATACCTTTTTAATGGACCAATGTGTTATTCGTAACAGCATTGCGAGTGTTGCTGCACATCCAGAGCTTCTTCAGATTGCAATAAACTTATCGGCACAGTCATTTTTAGATGAGCGTTTGCTGCCATTAATAGAGTCGACCCTTGAGAAGTATCAAGTGTCTCCTGCGAAAATTATTTTTGAAATAACCGAATCGGCCAGTATTAATAATTTAGCGGCGACACGAAAAATGATTGAACGACTAAATAATTTAGGTTGCCACTTTTCAATTGATGACTTTGGCACCGGCTTCAGTACCTTTAATTACCTTAAACAATTACCAGCCCAACACGTAAAAATTGACGGCTCATTTGTTCGCGATATGCTCAATGACTCCATTGACTTAGCGCTAGTGAAAGCCATAAATGACATCAGTCGCTCACTAGATAAGCGCTCTGTTGCCGAATATGTAGAAACTGCAGAAGTATTTTTTGCACTTAAAGAAATTGGTATCGACTATGGGCAAGGATACTTTATTGCTCGCCCTGTACCAATTGACAAGGTACTGATTGAGTTAGAAAAAATTAAAAACAACCCTATTTTTTATCAAGACACCCTCACGTCACTATAAACATTAATAAACAAATTTAAGCAATTTATTACTTCCAAATTTGCCCATCTAACCTATACTTTGCTTATCGGCAGCACAATGTCATGAAAATTAAGTGATTACCTTAATTTTACGTGACATCTTTATTTCTTATCGTCTAGATGTCTATACTGTTAAAGGTGGACATAGGGGCATAAGGAGGATGTTTATGACGCAACTAATCACGTTATTATTGTTTATACACTTTGCTATTGCGCTTCAATGTTACAAGTATGCCCAGATTAAAGGCTACCCTGTAAAAACCTTTACAGTGCTTGGGCTAGTCCCGTATTTTAATGTTGTTGTATGGGTTTACTTACTATTTTTACCGCCGCTAGAGAGCTACCACAGTCAGCATAAGCAGCCTCTATAATTCCCCGTGTTATTTAGCGTATTAATTAAAATACGCTTTTTTTTACCTATTTAAAATCAACACTGCACTGCTTTTTCAAAAAGACCTCTAGTTGTTGGCTAAACAATTTAAAGTCACGAATGCGCCCTGTTGTTTTACGCCACAATACACCAATATCGCGATAGGCATCGCCTTGCGATGGCGTAGCTAGCATGTTTTTGTTTTCTAAAATACCTGCATTAATCGCCATTTGCGGCAAAAACGTCACGCCAAGTTTATACTCAACCATACTCAATAAAGTATGTAAGCTAGCCGCCTCAAAGGGGTTTATACAGCTAGAGCGATTTAAATGGCACGCACTGAGCGCATGCCCTGTCATACAGTGTTCTCGCTCAAGTAAAAATACACTGGCTTCTGGTAGTAAATTAAAGTCTTCAATGCCTTTAGCTGGTGTGTAGTCTTTATGGTGCACTAAACTAAAGTGATCTTGCGCTAATACTTGGGTATGAAATTTATCGGTTTCGTAGGGCAGCGCTAATAATGCTAAATCAATTTGACCATGCTCTAACTTATCAAGTAACTTATCGCTGGTGTCTTCAATCAATACCAACTCTAAATCTACAAATGTTTGCTGACAAAAGTGATACAAAGGCGCTGCAATAAAGCTCGCAATCGTAGGAATAACACCTACCGTTAATGTACCACTAAGCGGTGTTAAAAAGCTTTTAGTTAACTCTTTTAAACTAATTGTATCGTTGATTATTTTTCTTGAACGCTCAACCACCTCTTCACCAATGGTGGTAAACATTAGGCTGCGATTTTCTCGCTCTATAAGCTGACATCCTAAAGTTTCTTCTAGGTTTTGAATCGCAGTACTGAGCGTTGACTGACCGATAAAACAGGCACTGGCTGCTCGGCCAAAATGTTGATGTTGATGTACAGCTAATAAATACTGCAGCTGTTTAATACTAGGGAGATTGGTCATTTTTCTTTCCACAAATAAAAAGACCCCAACACCAAGGGCATTGAGATCTTTTCAAGCTAAAAGTCTTTTAAGTACTTTTTATTAAACCCCAAAGGCGGTTCTTAGTACGTAGAAAATAACAATAGCAAGGGCAGCACCAACTGGCAATGTAATTACCCAAGAAACTACAATATTTCTTATTACACCCATGTTAAGTGCGGCAATTCCACGTGCCATACCTACACCCAACACAGCGCCTACTAAGGTTTGTGTGGTTGAAATAGGTAAGCCTGTGCCCGATGCAATAACAACGGTAGAGGCAGCAGCTAATTCAGCAGCAAAACCACGGCTTGGTGTTAAATGAGTAATACCTTCACCAATGGTTTTAATTACTTTTTTACCTAAAATAGCAAGACCGGCAACAATACCTAAACCACCTAGTGGTAATATCCACCAAGCAATAGCGGCTTTCTTCGCAATTTCACCATTGTTTTCAACAATGTTTACAACAGCAGCTAGAGGCCCAATTGCATTAGCAACATCGTTAGAACCATGAGCGAATGCCATACAACAAGCTGTTAGTACCATAAGTACCGCAAATACTTTTTCTACATTGTTAAACTGCATTTCTCTATCCGCTTTAGGATCGATATTTAAACGAGAAATAGCAATTTTACCAATAACAGCAACCAGTACCGCTATACCAATAGAAATAGCAAAACCTTCAACGGTACCTAAATTAATACCAATGTGCTTTAAGCCTTTTTTAATGGTCACAAGTGCCATGATAAAGCCAGCTAAACCCATGTATATTGGTACAAAACGCTTTGCGTTTTTAAGTGGGGCGTCGGTGTCAAAAATCAGCTTTTGCGCACTCATAAATATTAAGTAAGCTATAAAACCTGATATCGCTGGCGTTACAACCCAGCTACCTACAATACCGGCAACTTTACCCCATTGAATAGCCTCTGTACCTACTGCAACTAGAGCAAAACCAATAATAGCGCCAATGATTGAATGAGTAGTCGATACCGGCCAACCTAAAAATGAGGCCATTAATAACCAACTGCCTGCGGCGAATAAAGAGGCGATCATACCTAAAACCATCAGCTCAGGAATATCGGCAAATGGTGCCGCATCAATAATCCCTTTACGAATTGTTGATGTTACTTCACCACCCGCTAAATAAGCACCTGCGAACTCAAAAATCATCGCGATAAAAATCGCTTGTTTAATGGTAAGTGCTTTTGAACCTACTGATGTACCCATCGCGTTGGCAACGTCGTTTGCGCCAATACCATAAGCCATAAAAAAGCCGACTGCTGCGGCAATTAAAATTAATACCGTGCCGTAAGATGCAATGATATCCATTGTGTAACCTTAATCTTTCGTGTTTGAACTGATTTTAAATTAACGAGCTAACATCAGCTCAAGACGTGATCCTACGCGCTCTGCAATATCTGCAAGCTCGCCAACCCATTCAATGATTTTGTATAAAAACATCACATCAACTGGATTTAGCTCACTTTCTACTTTACGTAGTTGGCGGCGTATTCTAATTTGCATTTCATCCGTGTCTTGTTCTATGGCATCCAATTCTACGAGCATTTTTTCAACCAGAGTTACTTCTCTGCCTTTAAAGCCCGTTTCTAACAATTCTTCTAACTCATTGATCGCTTTAGATGCTTGTTTAGTTGCATCAACACAACGAGTTACGTATGCCAAAAAGTCTTCTTGAATCTCTTTTGGTATGATCATCTCACGACCAATTACACGCCCAGCAATGTCTTTTGCCTTGTTAGCAATTTTGTCTTGTTGGGTTACTAATTCGAGCAGATCTGTACGCTCTACCGGCATAAATAATCCGCCAGGTAATTGTAAACGTATAGTTCTTTTCATTTCATCAGCTTCACGTTCTATATTACGAATGGTTAAACGTAGCTCTTCTGCTTGTTGCCACTCTTCTTTAAAAACATGATTAAAAAAAGGTATCAAACTTTCGCTAGCTTGATGAGCCTTTCTGATGTGTTCTTCTATTGGCTTTATAGGTGATTTTGCAAAAACACCTAAAAAATTTGTTGGCATAACTGACCCTTTAATCAATTCAATATGCTGTTCAACCTGAATTTTACAGCATTAAGCTAGATTGTGAACGCTTTTTCTTATTCAATTATTTACAAAAAATAAAAAAGGCAGTGTATTACTGCCTTTGATATTTTTTAGTTATTCGTATCACTACAGTGATTTTTCAATATCTTCTTGAGATGTATGACGAATATCTTTGCCGTTTACAAAATAAATGACATATTCAGCGATGTTTTGACAACGATCACCGATACGCTCTAATGAGCGAACAGACCATACTAAATCCATAATTTTTGGAATTGAGCGCGGATCTTCCATCATGTAGGTCATTATTTGACGAGTAATTGCTTCATACTCTCTATCTACTTTAGCATCCTCTTTGTGCACTTCAAATGCGCGTTGCACATCCATACGTGCAAACGCATCTAAAACGTCATGCAACATTTTAGATACTTGGCGACCCATATTTTCAATGTTTACTAATAAATCTTGTTGATCCTTAGTAAATGAGTCTAGTGCAACTTTAGCAATTCGCTTAGCTTCATCGCCAATTCTTTCTAAATCGGCAATGGTTTTTGCTATTGCAATAACCAAACGTAAATCACTGGCTGCTGGTTGGCGCTTAGCAATAATACGGGTGCAATCTTCATCAATACTGACTTCCATTGCATTAACCTTGTAGTCGTTTTCACGTACTTTTTGTGCCAATACCGCATCGTTTTGGCTTACTGCATCAAGCGCGCTATTAAGTTGTTGCTCAACCAATCCACCCATGCTTAATACATGATTACGAACATCTTCTAGCTCTTGATTAAAACGACCAGAAATATGTTTATTAATGTTGTGTTCCATAATGACCTTCTTTAATAATTCATTGCTTTCGCGTTTTAACCCGACTAGCCGTAACGACCAGTAATATAATCTTCTGTTTTTTTCTTCGTAGGCGTCGTAAATAAGGTATTAGTATCAGAATACTCAATCAGCTCACCCATATACATAAACGCTGTTTGATCTGAGACACGGGCCGCTTGTTGCATGTTGTGAGTAACAATAACCACGGTAAACTTATTCTTTAAATCATTAATTAGTTCTTCGATTACTAAGGTTGAAATCGGATCGAGTGCTGATGTTGGTTCATCAAGTAGTAATACCTCAGGCTCGATCGCAATAGAGCGGGCAATAACTAAACGTTGCTGCTGACCACCCGATAAACCAAATGCGCTATCGTGCAGTCGGTCTTTTACTTCATCCCAAAGAGCCGCACCACGTAGCGATTGCTCTACCACTTCATCTAGCTTACGCTTTTCTTTAATGCCTTGCAGGCGAAGACCGTAAACCACATTCTCATAAATTGATTTTGGAAATGGGTTTGGACGCTGAAACACCATGCCAACATTACGACGAAGGGCTGCAACATCAACGCTTTTATCGTAAATATTTTGTCCATGCAGCATGATTTCGCCTTCAATACGACAAATATCAACCAAGTCGTTCATGCGGTTAATACAACGTAATAAGGTTGATTTACCACAACCTGACGGGCCGATAAATGCCGTTACTTGGCCTTTAGGAATATTCATATTTACTTTACTCAGTGCTTGTTTATCACCGTAGTAAAGGTCGAGATCTTTAATTTCTAGCGCTTTTTGTTCGTCTGTTAAATTATTTAAATCTAACTTCAAGCTTGGCTTTGCTTGGTTTACTTTTGGAGCGACTGTAATCATGTTTGTTACCTATACTAAATTAATGCTCAAGCGATCTGAATTTTTCACGTAAATGGTTACGTATACCAATGGCTGTGATGTTAAGGGTAATAATAACCGACACTAACAAAAAGGCCGTTGCATATACCAGCGGACGCGCCGCTTCAACGTTCGGACTTTGAAAGCCAACATCGTAAATATGAAAACCTAAGTGCATGAACTTTCTGTCTAAATGTATATATGGGAAGTTACCATCAAGCGGTAACGTTGGCGCCATTTTTACCACACCCACCAGCATAAGCGGTGCAACTTCACCCGCAGCACGAGCAACCGCTAAAATTAACCCCGTCATAATTGCAGGGCTGGCCATAGGAATAATGATTCGCCATAGCGTTTCTACCTTAGTCGCACCCAGTGCTAATGAACCATCACGCACTGTACTAGGAATACGAGATAAACCTTCTTCGGTTGACACTATTACCACAGGCAACGTTAATATAGCCAAGGTAAGTGCCGACCACATCACACCAGGTGTACCAAATACAGGGGTAGGCGATGACTCAGGATAAAATAATTGGTCAACACTACCACCAACCATATAAACAAAGAAGCCTAAGCCAAATACGCCGTATACAATAGACGGAACACCCGCCAAGTTAATAACCGCAATACGGATCATTTTAGTAATTGCGTTTTTAGCCGCATATTCATGTAAGTAAATAGCAGCAACCACGCCAAATGGCGTTACAATCACAGCCATTAACATCACCATAAATACCGTACCAAAAATAGCAGGAAATACGCCACCTTCGGTATTGGCTTCACGTGGGTCATCTGAAACAAACTTACCTAACTGCACAAAGTAATGACCTAGTTTAGCAAAAAAGCCCATATCGTTTGGAAACCATACATCCAACACTTGATATAGCGGGATTGTAACAACCTCACCACGCATATCCTTTACGGTTACTTGGTCACGTTTAGCCTGTTTACGCAGTGCGAATAACTCTTTTTCTAATTCGCCATATTTCGTACGTAAATCAGCACGCGCTTGAGCAAGTTCAGCAACACGTTCGTCGGTTAGCTCGTTATCAAGCAAGTAGGCTTTTTCCTGTAAACGTAAACGCTCTAGCTCATAGTTAATATGCCCTATGTCGCCATTTTGTAAATCAAGCGCTTCGTCGTTTAAGTCAACCGCACGCTCTACAAGGTCATGTAAGGTTTCAACTTTATCTGCTGTTACCGTCTGACCGTCTTTAATGACGCTTTCTACATACCCGTAGAAATTACCGTTTTTGCTGCGCTCAAACACCGCAAGCGCTTTAGGCGCTGAGCTTTGTTTGATATCGGTTTCGAGTATCCAGCGAAAATCTAAATCAACATACTCACGGTTACCTGTTTTAATTAGTAAACGCTCAACCTCGTCTTTTTCAAATTTAGAAACATCAATACCGGTTGCCGCTAAACGCGACTTAGGTACTAATTCACGGTCATAAATTTCACCAATAACTGTTTGCTTCGCAATTGAACCTTCAAGCTCATACTGCATAACTTGAGATGGCCAAAAAAAGCTTAATCCCTTCCATGCAATCATGGCGAGTAAACCAATTACTGAAATTAAACTGATGCTGACAGCACCACCGGTCATCCAAATCCAAGGAGAACCAGACCTAAACCACTGCTTTACCATGTCGTGTTTCTCCACTTACATTGAGCTGTATTTTTCACGCAGCTGCTGACGAACAAACTCAGCAACTGTGTTGAAAATAAAGGTGAATATGAATAATACAAAGGCGGCTAAGAATAGAATTCGGTAATGCGAACTCCCTACTTCCGACTCAGGCATTTCGACGGCGATATTAGCGGCTAAGGTACGCATGCCTTGGAAAATACTCCAATCCATAATTGGGGTATTACCGGTAGCCATAAGTACAATCATAGTCTCGCCTACGGCACGGCCTAATCCCATCATTACTGCAGAAAAAATACCTGGGCTGGCGGTTAATAACACCACACGAATTAGGGTTTGCCACTGCGTAGCACCTAATGCTAACGAGCCATTTGATAAATGTTTAGGCACACTAAATACCGCATCTTCGGCAATTGAGAAAATAGTTGGAATAACCGCAAAGCCCATCGCGATACCCACTACTAATGAATTACGCTGATCGAAGGTCATGCCTAATTCATTAGTTAGGTATTGACGCACATTGCCATCAAACATCCATAACTCAATACTTTCGCTCATCGCAAACGACAACCAACCAATAAATAACACCACTGGTATTAATAAAATTGAATGTGAACCTTCAGGGATTTTATGGCGAATAACCGCAGGTAATTTATTCCAGCCTAAAGCGGTTGCTAAAATACCCAATGGCAGTAACACCAGTAAACCAACAATAGCCGGCAAGTGCTCTTCAATTAAAGGCGCTAACCACAAGCCCGCTAAAAAGCCGAGTATTACCGTAGGCAGAGCTTCCATTATTTCAACCGTTGGCTTTACCACACGGCGCAATTCGCTCGACATAAAATAAGCGGTATAAATAGCGGCTGAAATAGCAATAGGTACAGCAAATAACATTGCGTACATAGCAGCTTTTAAAGTACCAAATGAAATTGGCACTAGTGAAAACTTCGATTCAAAATCATCACTGGCAGAAGTAGATTGCCAAATATAACCCGGCTCAGGGTAGCCTTCGTACCACACCTCTTGCCAAAGCGCTGACCACGTTACTTCTGGATGCTCGTTATGAACTTCTAAAACCGTCAGCTTGTTATCAGCTAAAATTAGCGCCGCATTTGAACGCGGAGCAATAGCAAACTGTTCAATTTCACCATCACTGACTTTACCTTGCCATAACTTTGCTTCACTGGTGGTGTAATAAAGCCCTAATTCACCATTTTGACCCGTTGTAAAAAAGGTACGACGATAAAACTCAGTAAAAATATTCAGCTTGCTTTGTTTGGTAGTTTCAAACGAACGGATTTTTTGAAATTCACGCCCTGAGTCTGTATTGATTTCAAACCACTGGGATATTTCACCGTTATCATTGGCCAACATCAGTGAGTTTGCACCAGCCAATAGTTGCGATGACACTATATTCGCGTTTTCTTCATTGGCAGATAATAATTGAATTTGCTCAACTTCACTTGGGTAGCGGGTATCGAATACGTAAATTTGATTGGCAGAACGAACAAATGTGCGGGTGGTATCTGGCGACATTAATAGCTCATCTACGCGACCATCAACGTTAAGCTCGGTGCGCTCTACTTGCCATTCAACTTCACCGGTAAACATATTTTCTTCGGCTACAAAGCTACTAAATACCACACGTTTATCGGCAGTAAGTGCCACAACGGCTGTTTTGTCTTCATAATGGCTAAAGGCAAAACGCTTAATAGCGGCACCTTGCTTATCAACTTCGAGTGCCATTTCACCCAGTGGATAACCTAAACGCGGAGTTAGCTTACGCTCATTATTAGGGAAGGTGACTAAAAACTTAGGTGCTACAATTGTCACTGTGCCATTTTCTAAACCATACGCATAATGCCCTTGAAAAGGAGCACTATTTGCAAAACTGGTTACCTGCGCGGGTAAAGTAGCATTAAGTGTTTTTAGTTTTTTACCAAACTTTGCTTTATCAACACTGTAGAAGTTAACTTGACCTTGATCATCAAGTAAATAAGCAACCTCAGTTTGCTCCTCAACACCAAGCCCTACTATTTGCTCAGCATTAGCAACATTAAAGCTAGCGCGTTTTTCAACTTTAGCTGACTCGAAAATAGGCTGCACTACATAAAGAAGGTAAAAGAAGATCAATAGCAGTGCTATTAATACCATTATACCGCCTGCGGTTATGCCAAACTTAGCAAACCGGTCTTTAAATAGACGGCTTCGATCCGTATTAAAAGTCGGTTTATTCGGATTTGAAGTCATCAAAACACCCTTATATCTTAACGTTGGGCGCATTATATTTCATCAAAGTGACAGTAATGTTACAGTCGTAATAATTCTTTACTTATATAGGGTCTGTTTGTCTTTGCAGATTAAACTTTCAGCTTTATGAGTGGATTTTAAGCAAAATCACGATTTTAAATAAGATTAAAGTATTGTTTGTAGTAGTGATTGTATTTATTTATACGTTCTTAATGAACTAAATCAATTATTAATTGGACAAACTATTTATCCAAGACAATACTCTATGGGCATCTAATATAACAACAACAAAGTAACCTCTTAAGATGTAACAATCCTTTTGTGGTTAGCTTTTACATACATTTAGAATCACATACATTAGATAGCATCACTTAATGCCTATGCATTTATTTTTTCATTTGGGCTTAAAAAGAGAACTATTATGAAGCAGTTGGTAATAACTATTTTAGGGGAAGATCGCCCCGGTTTAGTAGAAAGTATTTCATCGGTTATATTAGAAAACCATGGCAATTGGTTAAGCAGTAATTTGAGTCACTTACTCGGGCACTTTGCAGGCATTATACAGGTTGAAGTGGCTGAAGAGCATTTACAGACATTTCAAAATGCGCTCAATGGGCTTCCTAAGTTAGATGTTCGCATTGAAAAGGGCAACACTGAAATTGAGCCTGTAGAGCTTGAGCAACTTAATTTTGTGATCACCGGTAACGATCGCCCTGGTATAGTGCAAGAGCTAGCAAGTGTTATTCGCCATAAAGGCGCGAACATTACAAACTTAAACTCTAGGCAGCAAAGTGCGCCAAACTGGGGAGTGCCTATATTTAGTGCTGTTGCCACCGTGAGCCTGCCTAACGGATTGAATAAAGAAGAAGTTATTAATGCACTTGAGTCAATTACGAGTGACTTAGTGGTTGATGTAGAGCAAAGTTAAATCAGCTCTATTATCATGAACACGAAAAAGGCGCTAATTATAGCGCCTTTTTTATGCATAACACCCAGTGTTACATGTCTGCATGACGATTAATACTTTGCATCATCTGCTTCAAACCTTGCTCTTCGAGCTGCAAGATCTCCCCTAGCTTTTCTTGAGCCTCTGGTGACTGCGCTTTATCTGCCAAATAACTGTATGCATTTAATACTTTTTGATGCTGCTGAGATAAATACTCTTGAATCGCTAGTTCATCTAGCTCATTACTGCGATCTAAATCAGTAAAGCTGATGATTTCTGAGTGCTCTGAAAAATATTCATAGCAGTATGTATCTAAAGTATTTATTTCAGTGATTGCTTTAAAGCCAATTAAATCCTCAGCGAGTTTTTTTTCATACTCAACACAATAATCGATTAACTGTTTGTTATGCTCTCCAAGTAAATCCCTTACGCTAAAAAAATTAGCCGCCATTTGTGTATGAAACTGAACGGTCCAATCGAACACTTCTTGAATTGTTTTAACTTGCATGTGCGTTCCTTACTTTTTAAAACCTATTGATTAAATAGATGCGTGAATCATGCCAATAAGAAATGCAATAAAATCAGTAGATAAAGAAAGGATTGCCTAACTTGTACTGATATTTTCAGTACAAGTTACACAATCAGTGTAAATATTATAGGTTGCGCTTTCGCCACAATAAATACACAGCAGGCAATACCAGCAATGTTAAAACAATGGCGCTAAACATACCGCCAACCATGGGGGCGGCTATTCGGCTCATTACTTCACTACCCGTGCCTGTGCCATAAAGCACCGGTAATAAGCCAATCACTATGGTTGCCACTGTCATCATTACCGGACGTACTCGTAGACCCGCACCTTCTAGTATCGCCTGTTTAAGCTGCTCTATACTCAAGCTTTTACCCATTTTAGAAGCAGCCTCTACCTGCGCTTTATAGGCTTGGTTTAAATACACCAACATTATAACGCCTATTTCTACGGCCACCCCAGCAAGGGCAATAAAGCCGACCCCCACAGCAACAGAGAAGTTAAAGCCTTCTAAGTACATTAGCCAGATACCTCCTATCATCGCCAGTGGTAAAGTCGCCATAATAATAAATACCTCAGTGAAACTTCTAAAGTTAAGGTAAAGTAGCACTACAATAATGGCTAAGGTAAGCGGTAACACATAACTCAGTTTGGCTTTGGCACGCTCCATATATTCGTATTGCCCTGCCCAAGTTATAGAGTATCCAGCAGGTAAAATTAGCTGCTCGTTTAGTAATTGCTGAGCATTTGCTACATAACTACCAATATCTGTATCTTTAATATCAATAAAGCTCCAACCATTTAAACGGGCATTTTCACTTTTTATCCCAGGAGGGCCATCACTAATAAATACATCCGCCACATCAGCAAGTGCGATACGTTGACCCGTTGGAGTAACAATAGGTAAAAGCATCAGTTCTTCAGGGGAGTCACGGTACGCTTGCGGATAACGAATATTTACTGGATAGCGCTCTTGACCCTCAACCGTTTCAGTCACATTCATGCCGCCAATCGCGGTTGCGACTACTTGTTGCACATCAGCAATATTTAAACTGTAGCGCGCTGCTTTTTCACGGTTAATATCTACCTTAATATAACGTCCACCCGCTACACGCTCTGAGTAAACAGACGCCGTACCGGGAAGTTCTTTAAGTAACACCTCTATTTGTTGACCTATTTTTTGAATTTCATTCAAATTAGGGCCCGCGACTTTTATACCCACAGGGGTTTTAATCCCTGTAGCCAGCATATCTATCCGCGTTTTAATTGGCATTACCCAAGCGTTCGTCAGTCCAGGAAACTTAACTAAAGCATCCAGCTCTTGCTTGAGCTTTTCAGTTGTCATGCCTTCGCGCCACTGATCCTTAGGCTTAAACTGTATAAAGGTTTCAATCATGGTCAGTGGTGCCGGATCGGTTGCCGTTTCCGCTCGTCCAATTTTACCAAATACGGTTTTTACCTCGGGCACACTGGCAATCAATTTATCGGTTTGCTGCAATAGCTCGCGCGCTTTACCTATTGAAATTCCTGGGTAAGTAGTCGGCATATACATTAGATCCCCCTCATCAAGAGGTGGAATAAATTCACTGCCTATTTTATTTACCGGATAAAAGCCCACTAAAGTGATAACTAGCGCAATCAGCAAGGTGCTTTTTGGAAATTTTAGTACTAGGTTTAACAGCGGCTTATAACTATTTACCAGTAAACGGTTAACTGGATTTTTATTTTCAGATATCAACTTACCACGAATGAAATAACCCATCAGTACGGGTACTAAGGTAATTGCTAATCCAGCAGAAGCTGCCATTGCATAGGTTTTTGTATACGCCAATGGCGCAAACATTCGCCCTTCCTGAGCTTCTAAAATAAATACCGGCATAAAACTCACGGTAATTATTAATAAGCTAAAAAATAACGCAGGCCCAACTTCACTGGCAGAATCAATCACCACTTGCCAACGGTTTTCATCTGTTAGTGGCTTTTTCTCCATGTGCTTGTGCATGTTTTCAATCATCACAATCGCACCATCGGTCATAGCACCAATCGCTATAGCAATCCCGCCTAATGACATGATATTGGCGTTAATACCCTGCCAGTACATAATAATAAAAGCGGTGAGTATGCCTAACGGTAAGGTAATAATAGCCACCAATGATGAGCGTACATGGAATAAAAACACCACACACACTAAAGCCACTACAATAAGCTCTTCTATCAATTTAGAAGTGAGGTTATCAACTGCGTCTTTTATTAAATGAGAGCGGTCGTACACAGGTACAATTTCAACCCCCTCTGGTAGCCCTTTTTTAAGTGACTCTAATTTAGCTTTAACGAGCTCTATGGTTTTTTGCGCGTTTTCACCAAAACGCATAACCACTACGCCACCTGCCACCTCGCCTTCGCCGTTAAGTTCGGCAACACCGCGGCGCATTTGCGGACCTAAACGCACATTAGCAACATCACGTAACTGTAGTGCAGTACCGTTAGCGTTTATACCTAAAGGAATGGCTTCTAAATCAGCAACACTTTTTACGTAGCCAGTACTGGTGACCATGTATTCAGCTTCTGCCATCTCAACTACCGATGCACCCATTTCTTGATTGCCTTGCTTAATGGCAGTTTGAATAAGACTTAGCGGAATACCATAAGCACGAAGCTTATCGGGCTGAACGTTTACTTGGTATTGTTTGACCATGCCGCCTACCGATGCCACTTCGGACACACCGGGTACAGTTTGCAGTTCAAATTTTAAAAACCAATCTTGTAAACTGCGTAATTGGCTGATGTCATGCTTACCGGTGGTATCAGTGAGTGCATATAAATACACCCAGCCAACGCCGGTGGCATCGGGGCCAAGCTCTGCAATTGCCGTACTAGGCAAACGGGCAGATACTTGACTGAGATATTCCTGAACACGACTTCGTGCCCAGTATAAATCGGTGTCTTCGTCAAAAATAACGTACACGTAGGAGTCGCCAAAGAAAGAAAAACCGCGTACTGTTTGCGCCCTAGGTACCGATAGCATTGCCGTGGTAATCGGGAATGTAACCTGATCTTGCACTACTTGCGGCGCTTGCCCAGGATAAGATGTTTTAACAATAACCTGTACATCTGATAAGTCGGGTAAGGCATCTACAGGCGTGTTTTTTGCAGCAAACAAGCCGCCACCAACCAGTATTGCGGTCAGTAATAAAACAAAAAAACGGTTAACAACAGACCAGCGAATAATTGCAGTAATCATAACCACTCCTAGTGATGCTGACTGTGCGTAGCATGCACAGGCGTTATTGTATGAATCACAAATTCACCTTGCTCAATGCTAAAGGTAAAAGTAACTTCATCATTAGGCTTAAGCATCTCAGTCATTACATTTTTTGCTAGTATAAAGTCCATTGTTGCAGGTCCTCGGCCCCACTTTTCAATTGCCTCACGGCTGATATTCACAATACGATTATTAGCATCAATACTATTAATTACTCCATTCACAGTTGCCGTATTTGGGTTGGCATCACTCATTTGCATACTGTTATGCGCAACTGCTTGCATACGTTTAAAGTCAGAGTTTTTACTCGACTCTGAATCAATTAAAAACTGTGCTGAAGTAACCACTTCATCGTCTGCCATAACACCTGATAAAATTTCGGTATTAGCCGCATCACTTCGCCCTAAAGTTACCTCGACCGATTTAAAACGACCTTCCCCAAGTGCAACTACAACACGGTTTTGGCTACCAGTGCGAATAACAGCTTCTTTAGGTACGATTAACTGTTTTTCAGCTACTTGACTATGAATACTGACTTGAGCAAACATATTAGGCTTTAACTGATGGCCTTGGTTATCAAAGCGCAAACGCACTCTTAAAGTACGATTTTTAGCATCTAAGGTAGGGTAAATATAATCCACTTGCCCTTGCCAACGTTGACCACTTAAATAATCGAGTGTCATGGTTACAGGCAAGCCAACACGAATAAGTTCTGCTTGGCGCTCAAATACCTCAGCCTCAACCCATACTTCATCAAGCTGAGCAATACTCATCATTGAGGTATCAGGTTTAACATAAAATCCTTCACGAATATTAAGCTCATCAACAACACCACCTTGGCGAGCATAAAATGTTATGTTTTGCAGTACTTGCTGACCTTTTTGCAGACGTGAAATGAAGCCATCAGACACATTGAGCGATTTTAATCTGGCTTTAGCTGCACGAATTAGCACCGGATTATTACGCTTCAACGCTAAAACAAACTCTTCTTGTGCATTCACTAACTGTGGTGAATATAAGGTATAAAGTGGCTCATCTTGTTTAACCTGATCACCCGCGGCTTTAACGTATAAGGTTTCGACCCATCCTTCTACGCGCGGATGAATATGAATTAGCTGGTCTTGGTTGTATTGCACATAACCTACCGTGTTAACTTCATTTTCAAGTGCAGCAAACGCAACAGGGGCGGTACGCACACCTAAATTATTAATCACTGTGGGTGAAATTTGAATACTGCCAGGCCCTTCATTTGCGCCACTGTCTGACTCTTCGTAAACAGGCACTAAATCCATGCCCATGGGCGATAAACCAGGTTCATCTCGGCGATAATTACTATCCATAGGTGCCACCCAATAAAGCGGCTCTTTTTTGCTACTGGCTTTACTATCAGTTGGCATAGAGTGCTCACTAGGTAAGCTTAATAAAACCCCCGCAGTTAATGCCGCACTGCATATAGCCACCAGTGATAATTTTAAATTAGTATTCATAGCTCGGCTCCTGCTGTGGTGTATTTTTTAAGCTGGTATCATCAGCACTGGCGTAATAATTTAACCTCGCAATAATAATCTTTTGATCAACATGAATGTTTAGTGCGTCTATCTTGGCATTTAATTCACTAATACGCGCTTGCATCACATCTGAGAAATTACCATCATCGCGGGTATAGGCATTCAGGGTCGCTTGAGCTTGCTCAGCCATTTGCGGCAGTAGCTTGGTTTGATAAAGCTCAGCACGCTGATGAAGCCGTGCTAACTGACTAACTTCCTTAAAATACATTCCTTGTAGCTTTTTAAGGGCAATTAATTTTTGTGTTTTAGCTTCTTCGCTATCGGCAATGGCAGCATTTACAAGTTGATCTTGGCGATTATCGGTAAACAGCGGTAAATCAATACTTATACCCACAGAGAAAAGGTCTGCTCGCGAGCCACCCATTGGCATGTCATCACGATAACCGTACCCCATATTAACGCCAATTTGCGGTTTATAGCCTTGCTCAGCCACACTAATTTGAGTTTGCTTTGCCACTATTGCATTATCCATTGCCATAATTGCAGGGTGCTTTAATAGCATGGTCATTAATTGCTGATACTCTAACTCGGTGTAGTTTTTTAATGCTGTAAGCTCTGAAAAGTCATCACTGACAGGCTGGCTCAGCATATCGATAGGCAGCCATTGTGTTAGCCGCTTTTTAGCTCCTTGTAGCTGTTGCTCCAGTTGCATTAATTTATCTTCAAGGCGGGTTAACTCTAATTGCGCTCGAATAATATCTTGTTGGCGTGTTTTGCCCACCGAGCTTACATAGCTTGATTCTGTAATATCAATGAGCTGGGTAAACAAAGCTTTATCTTGCTCAATTAGTGCAATGCTTCGTTGCGCTCTATAAGCATTGAGCCATGACTCAGTAACTATGGTTTTTACTTGCGCGAGTCTATCTTTACGCAGCCAAGGCTCTGCTGCAGCTGACTGAGAAAGGGCCTTTTGTTGAAGTGCTAGGCTATCGCCTCGGCTCAGTGATTGGCTAATTCCCACCTTAAATTGGGTCATATTTTCTTGATCAAAAGCAAAACCATTAGTTGGTAGGTTCATTAACCCTAATGTAAGCACTGGATCAGGTAAGGTTCCTGCGGCAATACTTTTTGCTTCAATTGATGATTGTTTTTGCTTGCTAGCTTTAAGCCAGGGCTCATGGTTTAAGGCATAGTTAATTGCCTCATTTAAACCTAATTCAGCACTGTGTACAGAGACACTAATACTCAACAAGCTACTTATACACACGGATTTTAATACTGCGAAGTGATTCATCACTTGCTCCACTGAAATTTAAAAATAACGAATGAAAACGATTAAATTTATAAGCAGATAGATGACAATAAGCTAAATAACTAAATTTTAAATACACCTACCCTGCGATTATGCAGGCATAGGAGGACGGTAAAGAGAACGTGCAAAGTTAACTTGATGCTGTATTACAGCATGTTGCACTTTTTCAGAGGGTAATTTGGAGGCTATAAATAGTGAGTTTACATGCAAGGCTGAATGCGAACTACAAGCACTCATCGGGCAACTGCAATCTTGGGTTAACGTGCTTTGCTCACTACAGCAATCCATAGACATGGTTGTTGTATCAGCGTCGTCACTCATTGCCATCTTACTATGCTGCATCGATGCATGGGTTGCCATGTTCGTATGCGGCATATCACATACCATAGATACAGACGCAACGGCTTGACCCACAAAAGTGAGTAACAAAGTTAGCGTGAGTAAAATACAGTAAATACGTTGCAATGAATTAACCTAAAAATAAATAGACGTTTAAAGTTTATGGGAACTGTGTTTAAAACTCAATAATTAACTGGTTTTTACTACTGGCTTTATGAAGCTACTGGCCGCAATGGCGAACAAGCAATAGCCGGTAAAATACCAAAAACCAGTACCAAACTCAGCATGCATATTAAGTAAATCTTCTGAGTTCGCGTTTGCATTACCAGCCATGTAAGCCACTATTAATGCAATAACAAACACATCCACCATACTCCATTTACTTAAACCGATAATCACCTTACCAAGATTGTGCTTAAACGAAGTCTCCTTCAGCACACAATACAACAATTGAAGCAGCAGCTTAATTGTTGGGATCACCATTGAAAAAAACGCCACTAATATCGCCACTAAGTAGTTTTTGTTATCGGCCAGTTCGTTAACGGTGCCCCAAATACTGCGCGTTTTTTGATAAGCGCTGATCTCGCCTTCAAGTTTATCTAACCCCAACATACTCGAGATCATCATTAGCATATTACGGGTGTTTTGATTCCCTTCATCTGCCAACATTTCAATGCCCGCCTCAGCAAGTTTAGACTTATCAATTTTACCTTCCATACTCAGTACGGGCTGAGTCACCCCGGGAATTAATAAAGCTAAGGCAATTAAAATAGTGGTAATAGGTAAAAATAAACGCATGGTGTAATACTAAGTAAAATCAATATGTGCCAATCATACCCAAACGTTTTGCGTTAGTCTTGCTCAATAATGGTGGCTAATAACTCATCCGCATATTGGCGTGCATCCAACATGGCGCTAAATACGGTCTCAATATTCGAGGCTGGGCGAATAGTTTCTAACAACTTTTTAGCCAATTGCCAATTATCTTCCTCTACCGCTTTTATTAAATGTAAAGAATTACCCATCATGCCTTCAAAACTTAATAGTGCACCAGATAACTCAGCCCCTAAACTAAACTCTTTAGCAATAGCTTCCAGCTCCATATCTAAAATAGCATCAAGCACCGACATTAAGCCGACTAAATAACCTTGTTCTGCAATGACTTTTCCGCCTGGTTCTAAAATTATTTGCATGAACTGCGCTCGACATAAGCCTAAACGAGTAAGTTCACTGGGCTTGTCTGAGCCAAGTTCGCTTAGCGCCAATACTCGTACAAACTTTCTAATAGAATCTTCCCCTAAATACACAACCGCCTGAGGAATAGACGTTATCACTAAATTTTTATTAGCAGAGCGAGCATTCACTAGTTTTAGGACGCGTGCAGTCAAACCGACATCTTTAGAAATGCGTAGATTAATTTCATTAAAGTCTAAATCTGTGCGGGATGTGCAACGCAGTAAGTCTAAAACAGCCATTTTTAGAGGTTCGATACTGTTGTAACTTAACATTTCTGGATGTGCAAAAAAGAACCCTTGAAAATAATCGCATCCAGCCTCTTTAAGCTGCCTAAATTCATCATAGGTTTCAATTCGCTCTACCACTATTTTAATATTAGGAAAATTGCGTTTGAGCTTTTTCAGCAACATGCTGGTTTTTATTACGGGCTCTTCAACTTCAAGCTTAATATAATCAACCAAACTGAGTAATGGTTGCCATTTTTCATGTGAGTCGTAGTCATCTAATGCAAATACATATCCTGCTTTTTTTAACTCTGTCACTCTCTCAACAACAAGCTCTATATTTTCAGTACGCTCAACAATTTCAATTACAGTATTCTCAGGCTGTAATAATTTAGGCAAATCCTCTAAAAGCCCCTCGCTCGATAAATTAATAAACGCAGTTTGATTGAGCGTTAGCTTTTCTATGCCAACCAGCATTAGCGCATTAAAAAAAAGTCGCCCAGTGGCTTGCCCGTCAGTTGTTCCTACAGGAAAAGCATTATTAAATGAATCGCGATAGAGCAACTCATAAGCAAAAATACTTTTATCACCGTCAAAAATTGGTTGCCTAGCAATATATTGAGTAACCAAAATAGATGAATTTTTTACCTCTAGATTATTTGGCATTAACCTTCCTACTTAACAGTGATGTCATCATTATTTTTTATTATTTAACCAGTATAGTGAAACTTTAAAGACTTGCTGCAATTTTAATTAGATTAAAAACAAACAAATAAGACTAAATTTATAACCCTAGAGCAGAATTATTAGTATCCTCATTTTTTATAGGGTTTTTGAGTTTACAACTGCTCTAAGCATACCCAAAGGTTATGGTTATAAGGTATAATGCGATTATTAATTTTTTATAAACTCACAAAAAAGAGTCCCTTATATGAGCATTGAACAAGCCTTAATAGAACGTAGCAGTAACCAATGTGAACTCTGCGCAGCAACAGACAACCTAACTGTATACGAAGTTCCTCCTGTTACCGAAGCTCATTCAGATAAATGCATCTACACCTGTCAAACGTGTAAAGATCAAATTGAAGGCAATAGCGATTTAACCCCGACCCATTGGCATTGCTTAAATGACAGTATGTGGAGTCAAACACCTGCGGTACAAGTTGTTGCTTATCGCATGCTGACTCAGTTAGCAGCTGATAACGGATGGGCACAAGACGCGCTAGATATGATTTACCTTGAAGAAGACACATTAACATGGGCGCAGCAAGCGCTTGCTGAAGATGATGATATTAAACACATTGATAGCAATGGTGTAGTACTACAAGCTGGCGACACCGTCACGTTAATAAAAGATTTAGATGTGAAAGGTAGCAGCTTAACAGCAAAGCGCGGTACAGCCGTGCGCAATATTGGCTTAACCAGCAACCCTGAACATATTGAAGGACGTGTTGATGGACAGCGTATTGTAATTTTAACTAAATACGTAAAAAAATAAGTAATAAATCAAGGCGCCTAGCGCCTTTTTTATATCTCGACTTTCTTTATTTGCTAGTTAAGCAATGATTAAGCAATTCAACCGTATGCTAGCGACCTTATACCATACTCCATCAAGGAACTCTTATGTTCTCATCGAAGCCAAATTCAATGTTAAAGTCGATTGCAGGCTTGTGTTTTCTAGCAAGTGGCACACTTATGCTGAGCGCATGTAACGATGACACAGCGCAGCAAAATAGTGCTGTGGCGCAAACAATGACCACCTTACCTGTGCAAGTTAGTTACTTAGATCGCAGCCTAATTGCGCCTAATTCACAGCTAACCGTTACCTTGGTTGATGTGTCAAAAATGGATGTGGCAGCAACGGTTATCTCTGAGCAGGTAATTGATTTAGTAGGCGCACCGCCTTATAAAGTAGAGCTTGAGTATAACCTTGAAAAGATTGACCCAACTCACCGCTATAGCGTGCGTGCAACCATTAATAATCAAGGAAACTTGCTATACACCAGCACAACGAGTAACCCGCCTTTTGATAATACGGCCTCATCAGAGCCTTTAGAGATTATTGTTTCAAAAGTAGCGCCAAAGCCAGACGTTGACTTAGTAAACACCTATTTCAAAGCCGTTTCAATCGATGGCAACCCCGTTGTAGTGAATACTAAAGAGCCATTTATTCAGTTTAATAGTGATAACACTGTACACGGCTTTTTAGGATGTAATAACTTTAATGGCGGTTATGAAGTATCGAAGCAAGCAGTAACTTTTACGCAGTTAGCTACCACGCAAAAAATGTGTCATGACAATATGGAACAAGAAAGCGCGATGGCGGCTGTGCTTCAGGCAGCAACGCAATGGCAAATTAATGGTGAAAAATTAGTATTACAAAATGAGGCAGGCAACCAACTTGCTACCTTTAACGCTATTTACTTTTGATTAAGAACGTAACAATACCCCACATATAAGCAAATAAATAAGCCCAGTTAAACTAGGGTCTGTTGATTTTTCAAGGTTAAATTTGCAGCAGTCTGTTTGGTATTTAGGCAAGGCAGAGCCTATGTGGTGTGGTTATTCCCCCATAAATAGGCGATAACGCAGCATCAATGCCAAACAGGCGCTGCCCGAAGGGTTCTGCCTAGGGGCAATTTACTCTTTGTTGCTCGGTTTTTACTTAGCCCACTAGGTTACAAACCTCC
>NZ_PNDI01000167.1:0-299 GCF_005887465.1 Pseudoalteromonas sp. S1610
CAGACTTAACGCCGTTAGCATCTTGGGCTTCTTTTTTAGCCATAGAGAGCTGTATAGTTTGTCGTTCGTATTACTCAAGCGGTTAGCGGTAATCACTAGATGCTAGATAAATATTTTTTTGCATTTCGTCTTATTGCATCCCCATAGAGTGGGATATGGTATTGAGTCGTTCACGCAATAGTTACAACTCACCATTCATGGGCTCAGTTAAACCAGATTGTCTTTTCCCTTCCATAAACCAGTCGGTAGCAAGGACTTACTTATATAGGGGTTTCATAAACATACGTTTATTTTTTCTT
>NZ_PNDI01000168.1:0-249 GCF_005887465.1 Pseudoalteromonas sp. S1610
AGGTAATTGGTCAAGCAAGTAATGGGCGAGAGGCGTTAAATGAAATCAGCGCGCTTAGTAAAGACTTACATCCCTATATCAATTTAACTGAGATAGAGATGCCAAGCATGAAAGGCATTGAGATTAGAGAGCAAATAGCAGCTAAATATCCTGTAGTTAATATGATAATTATGACCACTTTTTCACGTGATGTTTAAAGTCGGCGCTCTTTGAATGAGGGTGTAATAGGTTTTATTTTTAAAGAAGCAC
>NZ_PNDI01000169.1:0-264 GCF_005887465.1 Pseudoalteromonas sp. S1610
CCTACTACGGCTACAATAATAAGACATCGAGGCGTCCTAGGGGGGCGTTGCACGCGGAGCGCTTGCTGCGTTGGGTCTGCTTGCGTGTTGATTAAAGTACTTTCAACGGGTGTATTTAGTGAGTTTGCTGGAGCTGTGGTACTTGGTGTTACCGTTATTGTGCGCTCTGGTAAAGTTGCAAAAATAATTCGGTTCATTTTGGTCTTATACCAAGGAAGGGTAATTTCAGCCAATGTATAAGTGCGTGGTGTTTGTGGTAGTAGC
>NZ_PNDI01000170.1:0-220 GCF_005887465.1 Pseudoalteromonas sp. S1610
CTAAACTAATAAGCCTTGCAATCATGGCTCTGCCTTTATCATCTAAGCTAGTAAAAATAAGTAGCGGACATTCTAAAATTAAATCACCAGGCCTGAGTTGATGCTCACCAATAACCCCATAAACAAAATCCACAAACACTTCGTTGAGCATTTCCGGGCCAAATAAATTAACACTTAAAGGGACCGCCATTCCTTCCATACGAACTGCCATGGCACGCTC
>NZ_PNDI01000171.1:0-268 GCF_005887465.1 Pseudoalteromonas sp. S1610
CTTATATTGCGCTGGTGTCAATCTTTAATAAAGGCCTGCAACGAATCATGGGCATTTTTTAAAACTTGCCCGTGTAAATCTAATCTCGCATCGAGATGATATTTAGCTAGTATTACGTTTTTAAAACCCGGGCTTTGCACGCCATCTCGTTTAAAGCTTAATATGGCGAGTCGGTCGAGCAATTCAAGTGGTGCATCTAACGGATTATATTGGTCACTGTTGAAGGTTAATTGTGCGGCTGTGGTTTTTTCTTGCTGTGCGAGTTCCG
>NZ_PNDI01000172.1:0-245 GCF_005887465.1 Pseudoalteromonas sp. S1610
AAGCGTTTCTCAGGGCAATATCTATGACAATGTCTGGGTTCCTCATGTGGTTCGAGGTGCAATGGTAAACGAATTACGGGAGCGAGAAGGGGTACTATTTAGCACGCAGTGGCGCCCAACTAGCCGAGAAGAAATTGGTTTTAACAATATTGGATTTTCAGTTGATAAAAATAGAACTCAGTCGGTGATTGATATCCCTGAGTGGTCTTTACATCCTGACTTATTTACGGAGGTAAGTTTGGATT
>NZ_PNDI01000173.1:0-249 GCF_005887465.1 Pseudoalteromonas sp. S1610
AGAGGGGATTGTTGAGGCCGAAGTTGCTTTAGGGTTTCTGCAATATTGCGTTGTGTGAGTGCTTGCGGTACCCATTTATACAAGGGGCTTATATCTAGGGTGTGGTTTGGGCGGAGTTATAACTGAGGATTATAGGATTGTGCAACTCGCTCAGACACAAGTAGCAAACGAGTGCTTTTTGGATGCTTGCTAAAGTAGTGATTGAGGTTAGAGCGAGTAACAATAGCGCTATCGCTGCGTATTTTTAAT
>NZ_PNDI01000174.1:0-225 GCF_005887465.1 Pseudoalteromonas sp. S1610
CAATTAATTATGCGGTGGTCGTTTTCATTGCCCGGTAAGCCGGAAATAGAATCGGCATATTAATGGTCCTTTTCTTTCAGTAAGCTTCCCGTTAATCCGCCTCGATTATTACTTGGTAGCGCAGCCCCTTGGAACATTTGCTCGGGAGAGGCCTGGCTGAGCACTCGATCATGTCCACGAATCGCCACTCGGGCATCGCGACATACCTCGTGTATTCTATCTTTA
>NZ_PNDI01000175.1:0-245 GCF_005887465.1 Pseudoalteromonas sp. S1610
AAACATATTGAAACGCATGAAGAAGCCATTCCAGGAGAGCCTGATTTCATACATTCAGCAACCGTTGAAGCATACATAAAAACAGCCGCATATCAGCCATAATCTCAGGAAACAATTCACGGTATTCTCCGCCCAAGCTCTGCAGAAGAAGGTAAGAAAGCTTATTATAGGCAAATAGCTCAATCTCATTCAAAGTATACGGATGAATTTCAAGATAAATTCTGTAGCTTAGATGTACGCACATT
>NZ_PNDI01000176.1:0-341 GCF_005887465.1 Pseudoalteromonas sp. S1610
AATATGAAGTAGCAGCATTCGTGCGTAATATGTTTGACGAGCAGCAATCAATTGGTGGTGTTGATTTTAATAAGTCTACAGCCATGGTTAACGAGGAGCGTTATATTGGCGCTGATTTTAAACTTAACTTTTTCTAATCGATAAATTTATCGTTTAATTGTAATTATTGATAAATGCGTGCCTATTGCAGGGTTTTTTATTTTTGTATAGCTTCTAAAGTAGAGAACATATGTTTATTACAGTGAAAAAGTAATGGCTGGATTTTGGAATTACCGTGTAATTTATTGTGAAGCAACCAAAGATGAAGCGGCGCAATATCAAATACACGAAGTGGAATATAA